>NZ_LR217712.1 GCF_900698915.1 Buchnera aphidicola (Cinara curvipes) | reverse complement strand
CTGTGTATAACCTGTGTATAACCTGTGTATAACCTGTGTATAACCTGTGTATAACCTGTGTATAATCTATTTAATATTTAATATACTTAATATTGTATCTAAAAACATTTTTTTCTATATAATATATAATGTTAGACAATATACAAAATATATAAAATATGTTTAATATAGATAGATGCAAAATAACTATTATATATAATTAAGTATAATTATTTATATATAATAAATATATATATAAATAAAAATAACTATAATAATAAATATTTTGTTATAAATAAATATACAATCTTGCAATATAAATAAAAAAATAAAGAATATATAAACTTTTTTTATTTCAATTAAAAAATAATTATGAAAAAAATAGGGTAAATATGAGTAGATCTTATAAAATAGAGATTTGGAAAAAAAATATACGATATCATTCTAATCCAGCGGAAATTTTTTATAGATTATGTTTCAACAAAATGAATACATTACTGTTAGAATCGTCTGAAAACAAAAATAATGAGAAAAGAGATAGTAAAATTATTATTGATAGTGCTCTTCGTATAATTGCAATTAATAACAAGGTTATTTTGTATGCTCTTTCAGAAAATGGAAAATTTTTATTGACTTTATTAGATAATATTATTCCTAATACTATTACAGTATTTAAAAAAGAATATGAACGTGTCATCTATTTTTTAAAAGAATCATTATATATAGAAGAAGATAAACGACTCATGCTATCTTCTGTTTTTGATTGCTTTCGTTGGTTAATACAAGCTGTACAGATAGATTCAGGATCTTTATCAACACTATTTTTTGGTGGATTATTTTCATATGATTTAATTTATTCATTTGAAGATATAGTACAAAAAAATAAACAGAGTGTTTGTCCAGATTTCTGTTTTTATTTAGCAGAATCAATGATTGATATTAATCATCAAAAAAAAACAGCTGTTGTACAGACACATCTGTTTTCCTCATCTACAACAGAAAGAAAGCGATTGTACACACGTATGCAAAATTTATATGCGATTTTACAAAAAAAGAATAACTTTCTATCCATTCCATTAGCATCTAAAAAAAAATTAAATGTAACGAGTAATATGAGTGATGTAGAATACGGGCAAATCATTAATAATATGCGTTTTTTTATTAAAAAAGGAGAAATATTTCAGGTTGTTCCTTCACGTCAATTTTATTCTCCGTGTACACATCCCCTATCTGTATATCGTATTTTAAAGGATACTAATCCTAGTCCATATATGTTTTTTATGCAAGACACACAATTTACATTATTAGGAGCATCTCCGGAAAGTTATTTAAAATACAATGCAGATAGTCGAATTATTGCTCTGCATCCAATTGCAGGCACACGTCCTCGCGGATTATATAAGAATGGTGAGATTGATTTAGATTTAGATAATCGTATTGAATTATCTCTACGTACTGATCAAAAAGAATTATCTGAACATTTAATGTTAGTGGATTTAGCACGTAATGATTTAGCAAAAGTTTGTTTAACTAGAAGTCGCTATGTATCTCAATTAATGCAAGTAGAAAAATATTCTCATGTCATGCATTTAGTATCACGTGTTACAGGAATTTTACAACCACAATTCGATATCTTTCATGCTTATCAGTCTTGCATGAATATGGGTACATTAACCGGTACACCGAAATTACGTGCTATGCAGTTAATTGCTCAATATGAATCGGTACGAAGAGGGGTATACGGTGGTTCTATTGGATATTTTACTGGAAAAGGATCTTTTGATGCATGTATCATTATTCGTTCTGCATTCATTAAAAATAATATTGCTTCTATACAATCTGGAGCGGGAATTGTATATGATTCAATTACAGAAGATGAAATACAGGAAGGTAAAAATAAAGCACAATCTGTTTTACAATCTATTTTTCATGCACATCAGCACTTTAAAAAAGGAGACTATTATGTCTAATATTCTCTTATTAGATAATTTAGATTCATTTACTTATAATTTAGTAGATTCATTACGATCATTTAAACAAATAGTTTCAATATATAGAAATTATACCCCTTTATCTGTTTTAATATCTGCTATAGAGTGTATGCAGAATCCGATTATTGTTTTATCTCCAGGTCCTGGTTCACCTAATAATTCTGGATGCATGTTAGAATTAATTGATCTGATAAAAGGAAAAATTCCAATATTAGGTATTTGCTTAGGCCATCAAGCTATTGTTCAGTCGTATGGTGGTACTATTGATTTAGCATCAGAACCGATGCATGGTAAAACATCTCCTATTTTACATGATCAAAAAGATATGTTTTTTAACCTTCCTAATCCTCTGTTGGTAGCACGATACCATTCGTTATTGTGTACTTCTATTCCATCCTCTTTAAATGTTAATGCATATCATTATACGGCGGTTATGGCCGTTAAACATAATCGTGATCGTATATGTGGATTCCAATTTCATCCAGAATCTATTTTAACCCCAATGGGATCAACATTACTGTATCAGACATTACTTTGGTTACGTATGAAAAAATAAATTAATAGAAAAAAATTATGTAAAAAAATGTAAATTATATGAATTTAACTTTTTCTAAATGTATATGTATATATTAAATAGATAATAATTTTTTTATAAAAATATCGAGATATTAGATATATTATACTGTGTATAACCTGTGTATAACCTGTGTATAACCTGTGTATAACCTGTGTATAATCTATTTAATATTTAATATACTTAATATTGTATCTAAAAACATTTTTTTCTATATAATATATAATGTTAGACAATATACAAAATATATAAAATATGTTTAATATAGATAGATGCAAAATAACTATTATATATAATTAAGTATAATTATTTATATATAATAAATATATATATAAATAAAAATAACTATAATAATAAATATTTTGTTATAAATAAATATACAATCTTGCAATATAAATAAAAAAATAAAGAATATATAAACTTTTTTTATTTCAATTAAAAAATAATTATGAAAAAAATAGGGTAAATATGAGTAGATCTTATAAAATAGAGATTTGGAAAAAAAATATACGATATCATTCTAATCCAGCGGAAATTTTTTATAGATTATGTTTCAACAAAATGAATACATTACTGTTAGAATCGTCTGAAAACAAAAATAATGAGAAAAGAGATAGTAAAATTATTATTGATAGTGCTCTTCGTATAATTGCAATTAATAACAAGGTTATTTTGTATGCTCTTTCAGAAAATGGAAAATTTTTATTGACTTTATTAGATAATATTATTCCTAATACTATTACAGTATTTAAAAAAGAATATGAACGTGTCATCTATTTTTTAAAAGAATCATTATATATAGAAGAAGATAAACGACTCATGCTATCTTCTGTTTTTGATTGCTTTCGTTGGTTAATACAAGCTGTACAGATAGATTCAGGATCTTTATCAACACTATTTTTTGGTGGATTATTTTCATATGATTTAATTTATTCATTTGAAGATATAGTACAAAAAAATAAACAGAGTGTTTGTCCAGATTTCTGTTTTTATTTAGCAGAATCAATGATTGATATTAATCATCAAAAAAAAACAGCTGTTGTACAGACACATCTGTTTTCCTCATCTACAACAGAAAGAAAGCGATTGTACACACGTATGCAAAATTTATATGCGATTTTACAAAAAAAGAATAACTTTCTATCCATTCCATTAGCATCTAAAAAAAAATTAAATGTAACGAGTAATATGAGTGATGTAGAATACGGGCAAATCATTAATAATATGCGTTTTTTTATTAAAAAAGGAGAAATATTTCAGGTTGTTCCTTCACGTCAATTTTATTCTCCGTGTACACATCCCCTATCTGTATATCGTATTTTAAAGGATACTAATCCTAGTCCATATATGTTTTTTATGCAAGACACACAATTTACATTATTAGGAGCATCTCCGGAAAGTTATTTAAAATACAATGCAGATAGTCGAATTATTGCTCTGCATCCAATTGCAGGCACACGTCCTCGCGGATTATATAAGAATGGTGAGATTGATTTAGATTTAGATAATCGTATTGAATTATCTCTACGTACTGATCAAAAAGAATTATCTGAACATTTAATGTTAGTGGATTTAGCACGTAATGATTTAGCAAAAGTTTGTTTAACTAGAAGTCGCTATGTATCTCAATTAATGCAAGTAGAAAAATATTCTCATGTCATGCATTTAGTATCACGTGTTACAGGAATTTTACAACCACAATTCGATATCTTTCATGCTTATCAGTCTTGCATGAATATGGGTACATTAACCGGTACACCGAAATTACGTGCTATGCAGTTAATTGCTCAATATGAATCGGTACGAAGAGGGGTATACGGTGGTTCTATTGGATATTTTACTGGAAAAGGATCTTTTGATGCATGTATCATTATTCGTTCTGCATTCATTAAAAATAATATTGCTTCTATACAATCTGGAGCGGGAATTGTATATGATTCAATTACAGAAGATGAAATACAGGAAGGTAAAAATAAAGCACAATCTGTTTTACAATCTATTTTTCATGCACATCAGCACTTTAAAAAAGGAGACTATTATGTCTAATATTCTCTTATTAGATAATTTAGATTCATTTACTTATAATTTAGTAGATTCATTACGATCATTTAAACAAATAGTTTCAATATATAGAAATTATACCCCTTTATCTGTTTTAATATCTGCTATAGAGTGTATGCAGAATCCGATTATTGTTTTATCTCCAGGTCCTGGTTCACCTAATAATTCTGGATGCATGTTAGAATTAATTGATCTGATAAAAGGAAAAATTCCAATATTAGGTATTTGCTTAGGCCATCAAGCTATTGTTCAGTCGTATGGTGGTACTATTGATTTAGCATCAGAACCGATGCATGGTAAAACATCTCCTATTTTACATGATCAAAAAGATATGTTTTTTAACCTTCCTAATCCTCTGTTGGTAGCACGATACCATTCGTTATTGTGTACTTCTATTCCATCCTCTTTAAATGTTAATGCATATCATTATACGGCGGTTATGGCCGTTAAACATAATCGTGATCGTATATGTGGATTCCAATTTCATCCAGAATCTATTTTAACCCCAATGGGATCAACATTACTGTATCAGACATTACTTTGGTTACGTATGAAAAAATAAATTAATAGAAAAAAATTATGTAAAAAAATGTAAATTATATGAATTTAACTTTTTCTAAATGTATATGTATATATTAAATAGATAATAATTTTTTTATAAAAATATCGAGATATTAGATATATTATACTGTGTATAACCTGTGTATAACCTGTGTATAACCTGTGTATAACCTGTGTATAACCTGTGTATAACCTGTGTATAACCTGTGTATAACCTGTGTATAATCTATTTAATATTTAATATACTTAATATTGTATCTAAAAACATTTTTTTCTATATAATATATAATGTTAGACA
>NZ_LR217711.1 GCF_900698915.1 Buchnera aphidicola (Cinara curvipes) | reverse complement strand
TATTTTAAAAAATTTTTTTTTATTAAAAAAGATTTAAAAAGTGGAAATATTACATAAAATAAGAAAATTTAATATATTTAAGAATAAAAAATTTTTTTTAAAAAAAAAACCCCCCTATGCAGTTAAGCATATAAAAAATATTACTAATAATTTTGACTTAAATTTAAGGAATAGAATTTTTAGCTAATTTTATTAACTTAAAATATTCATAATTTACTTTTCTTTTTAAACTAGTTAATCCTATATTACAAAGCTCTTTAATAGAGTATTTTTTTACTAAATTATTTAAAATATATGAACGAGCATATTTTTCTTCTAATTGTAGAATTTTAATTGCTTTATTTTTTTGTTTTTGAATTGTATGTTTAGATTTTCTTGATAATAACGCTGCATAAATATGTCTTTCTTTTGCTTGTTCTTCAGCTTCAAAAAATGTTATTTTATTTTTCCCTTGTTTTTCTAACTGACTATTTATCCATTTTAATTGTTTTGTCCTAACATGTTCCAGTCTATTTTGAGAAATATTAAATAGCATAAAAAAAAGCGGTTTTAAAAAAATAATTTTGGGAATATACATTTTTAAAATTTTATCCCATACTTTTTGACAACTAATTAAACCAATAGGTTCCATAAATTGTGTAATTAATCTTGAAGCTCTAGTAATAGATTTATTTCCTGCACTAGAATATGTAGATAAACCACATACATCTGATAATTTTTCTACAGAAGCCATTACTAAAGTAGAAACTATATTAAAATGATATAACATAGCTTGAACCATAGCTCTTAAAGCGCGTGCGCGATGTTCGTTTAAACGTCTTACTCTTGGCGGAAGAATACATCCTGTAACAGGATGTTTTAATTGATTAGTATAATAAATTTCATTTCGAGCAACATCTGTTTGAGCTGCACATTTCATAGCATATCTAATAAAAGCTGGACGTTTTTTACGATTTTCTGGTTGAATAAATTGTGGATATGGATTATATACATATTTTTTTTTTATCATAAATACTCACATTAAAACTATCACAAATATGATAGATAATCATCAATAAAATAAAATAATTTTTAATAAAAAAATTAATATAATTTATTAAAAATTAAATAGAAATCTAAAAAACTTTAAAATAATTATTGTTTTATTTAAATTAAATAAATTAACTTTTTAATTTAATTAAATATTATTTTTTCTTTTCTAATTCTTTATCTACTTGCTTAGATTTCCAAATATAATTTAATACATTTATCATAGCTTGAGCAGAAGCTTCAATAATATCAGTAGCCAAACCAACTCCATGAAAATTACGTAATTTATATTGTACTACAATATCTACTTTTCCTAATGCATCTTTCCCTTCACCATTAGCCTCTAAATGAAATTTTTTTAAAATAATAGGATATAATGTTGCTTTATTTAAAGCTTGATATATAGCATCAACGGGTCCATTACTTGTTGTAGCTTTTTGAATATTGGTTTGAGAACCACACATTAAAATAATAGAAGCTACAGACAAACCAGATAATTTAGATTGCACATCAAAATATTCTAATTTAAAATATTCTTCAATATTTTGTTGTTTTTTAAAAAAAGCTAAAGCTTCTAAATCATAATCAAAAATCTGTCCTTTTTTATCTGCCAATTTTAAAAAATCAATATATAATTCATTTAAATTATAATCACTATTTTGATATCCCATTTCTTTCATACGATGTTCTATAGCAGCTCTTCCAGAACGAGAAGTTAAATTTAACTTACAAGTATTTAATCCAATAGAAGTTGGATTAATAATCTCATAATTTTCTCTATTTTTTAGTACACCATCTTGATGAATCCCAGAAGAATGTGAAAATGCATTTTTTCCTACAATTGCTTTATTTAATGGTATTGGCATATTACAAAATTGACTTACTATTTTGCTAGTTCTATAAATTTCTTTTAAATTTATATTAGTGAATTTTTTAAATCTTTTTTTATGTATACTTAAAGCCATGATTACTTCTTCTAAAGCAGTATTTCCGGCTCTTTCACCTAATCCATTAATTGTCCCTTCAATCTGTGTTGCTCCAGCTTCAATTGCACTAATAGAATTTCCTACCGCCATTCCTAAATCATTATGACAATGAACTGAAATTATTGCTTGATTAATATTTTTAACAGAATTAAATAAAGTAGAAATTATTTTTTTAAACTGTGTAGGTGTAGTGTATCCTACAGTATCAGGGATATTAATTGTAGTAGCTCCTGCTTCAATAACAGCCTCTACAATACTACACAAATTATCCAATGATGTGCGTCCAGCATCTTCACAAGAAAACTCAATATCAGATGTATATCTCTTAGCTCTTATAATAGAAGAAGTAGCCATGTCGATTATCTCGTTAAAACTTTTTTTTAATTTGGAGAATATATGTAAATTGGAAGTTCCTAGAAAAAGGTGTATTCTAAAATTTATTGCTTTTTCCATTGCTTGAGCTGCAACATCAATATCTTTAGGCATACAACGAGCTAAACTACAAATTTTACTTTTTTTAATTATTTGAGAAATAGATTGTATTGATTTAAAATCACCTGGAGATGAAATAGGAAATCCAGCTTCAATAACATCTATTCCCATTCGTTCTAAAGCTAAAGCAATTTGAATTTTTTCATTAACGGTTAAACTTGCTTGTAACGCTTGTTCACCATCACGTAACGTTGTATCAAAAATAATAATTTTTTTGTTCATATTAATACTCCAAAAAATAAAATAAAAAAAACAAAATTATATGTAATAAAAAAATTTTATATAAAACCCAATAAAATTTTTATATTTTAATATAAGAATTTTATTGGGAAAAATATTAATTAAAAAAAAAATTAATAATTATTAGTAAAAAAATAATATTGATATTTATTTTTTTCGTATGAATCTATTTTTTTTTCATATTTTAAAGTAAAATCAATGTTATCAAAATTATACATAATACATTGTTTTTGTATTATATTAATTGAAAATGGAATACTGTTATTGTCAATAAAAATTTTTTCTTTTAATAAATTAATCATACAAATAACATTTTTTTTTTTTTTGATTATAAAAAATAATTTATCTATTGTCTTTTTAGGAAGAGAAATTAATAATAATCTATTATTTAAACAATTATTTAAAAAAATATCTGAAAAACTTTGTCCAATTATTACTTTAAACCCATAATCTAACAAAGACCAAACAGCATGTTCTCTAGAAGATCCGCACCCAAAATTACTTCTAGTTAATAGAATACTAGAATTTCGATAAATTTTTTTATTTAATATAAAATTAGGATTTTCTTTTGTTCCTAATTCATCTAAAAATCTCCAATTATGAAATAAATGTTTACCAAACCCTTTTTTATTAACTTTCTGTAAAAATTGTTTAGGAATAATTATATCAGTATCTACATTTGATATATCTAAAGGAGCTATAAAACCAATATGTTGAGTAAAGTGTTTCATATAATATCTTTATAAAATTTATGAAAAGAAATCATTAATTAATGTTTACAAATTTACCGTATAAAGCTGTCTGTGCAGCTAACCATGGGCTCATTAAATGAGTTCTCCCATTAGCGCCTTGCCTGCCCTCAAAATTCCTATTACTTGTAGAAGCACATCTTTCTCCTGGTTTTAATTGATCTTCATTCATTCCCAAACACATAGAACATCCAGCGTGTCTCCATTGAAAACCAGATTTTTTAAAAATCCTGTCTAACCCTTCTTTTTCAGCTTGTTTTTTCACTAAACCTGAACCGGGTACAATTAAAGCTTCTATGTTATTTGCTATAAATTTATTTTTTACTACTGATGCAACAATTCGTAAATCTTCAATTCGAGAATTTGTACATGAACCAATAAATACTTTATTTACTGGTATGTTTACTAAACTGGTGCCTGGTTTTAATCCCATATACTCTAAAGATCTTTTTGTATCTTCTAATAAATTTTTATCATTAAAACTATTTAAATCTGGAATTTTATCTGTAATAGAAATTACTTGAGATGGATTAGTACCCCAGGTTATTTGTGGAGATAAATTGGATATATTAATTGAGAAATTTTTTTCAAAAATAGATTCTGGTCCTGATTTTAAATAACTCCATTTTTTTATATATTCCTTCCAAGGTCTATTTTTAGGAATAAAATTTTTATTTTTTAAATAATCATAAGTAATACAATCCGGTTGTATAATACCCGATTTTGCACCCATTTCAATAGCCATATTACAAATCGTCATACGACCTTCCATGCTCATTTTTTCAATAATTGGCCCTGTAAATTCTACTACATAACCTACACCACCAGAAGTACCTAATTCATTAATAATTTTTAATATTATATCTTTAGAATAAATATTATCTTTTGGTTTTCCATAAATATGAATTTTCATATTTTTCATACGATTTTGAGATATAGTTTGTGTAGCAAAAACATGTTCTACTTCTGAAGTACCAATCCCAAAAGATAATGTTCCAAATGCTCCATGTGTTGAAGTATGCGAATCACCACAAACAATAGTCATTCCCGGTAAAGTCATTCCTTGTTCTGGACCTATTACGTGTACAATTCCTTGATTTAAATTATTTAAATCATAAAATGGAATATTGAATTCTTTACAATTTTTTATTAATGTTTTAATTTGTTTTTTTGCCATTTCTGAAGATAAATTAATATCTCTTGATAATGTTGAAACATTATGATCCATGGTTGCAAAGGTTTGATTTGACCTACGAACAGTTCTATTTTTTAATCTTAATCCATCAAATGCTTGTGGAGATGTTACTTCATGAATTAAATGTAAATCAATATAAATAATTGGTGTAATATCTTTTTCTTCATGAACTAAATGTGAATTAAATATTTTTTGATATAATGTTGTTTTCATTATTTTATTATCTCAGATAATGTTTTTGCAATATTATCACCCATTTGATTGGTTGTAATATAATTTTTCCCATCAGAAATATCTAATGTTCTATATCCTTTTTTTAAAGTATTTATTACTGCTAATTCAATAAATTGAGCTACATAGTTGAGTTTTAAAGAGTATTCGCATAATAATGCTAAAGAAAGAATTTGAGCAATAGGATTTGCTATATTTTTACCTCTTAAGTCTGGAGCTGAACCACCAGCAGGTTCAAATAAACCAAAAAAATTTTTATTTAAGCTGGCGGAAGGAAGCATACCAACAGAACCTGTTAACATTGCACATTCATCTGATAGAATATCACCAAATAAATTTGAACATAAAATTACATCAAATTGATTAGGATTTTTGATAATTTGCATTGCAGCATTATCTACATATAAATGAATTAATTTTACTTCAGGAAAATTTTTAGAAACTTTTGTTACAACTTCTCTCCATAAAGAAGAACTCTCTAGTACATTAGCTTTGTCTATCGAAAAAACTTGTTTTCTTCTTTTTAAAGATAATTGAAAAGCAATATTAGCAATTCGCTCAATTTCTTTAGTGGAATAAATTTCTGTATCAAAAGCAGAAATATTTTTTTTATCAAAAGTATTTCTACCTTTAGGTAATCCAAAATATATTCCTCCAATTAACTCGCGAATACATAAAATATCAAAACCATCTTTTATTATTTCTTTTTTTAATGGTGATAGCTGTTTTAAAGCAAAATTTAATTTAATAGGCCTAATATTCAAGAATAAGTTAAAAAATCGTCTAAGTGGCAATAGAGCGCCTGTTTCGGGCTGTTTATCACGAGATAAACATGTCCATTTTTCTCCACCTACTGAACCAAATAAAATTGCATCAGATTTTATACATCCATCTAGTGTTTCTTTAGGTAATGGAGTTCCAAATTTATCAAATGCAATTCCTCCAATATCAAATTCATGTGTTTTTATCTTAAAATCAAATTTTTCATTTATAACATCTAAAATTTTATATGTCTCTGACATAACTTCAGGGCCAATCCCATCTCCAGGTAGAATTGCTATATTAAATATATTTTTCACTTTTTTTATTGCCTTCTTAAGAATCTTTTTATAAAAAAATTTATTGTATTAAAGTATACTATATAAGATATAGTGTGTCTTTATTTTTTTCTTTTTTTTTTTTTATAAGTTATTTTGCATGTATTTCTATAAGAAGCATATATATCTTTTTTCAACATGCATCTAA
>NZ_LR217710.1:300000-433817 GCF_900698915.1 Buchnera aphidicola (Cinara curvipes) | reverse complement strand
TAAATATATATAAAAATTGAAATGAAAAATAAACTATGATATTATATTAAAAATAATAAATAAATTAAATTTTTTTTAATTTTTAAAATAAAGATCATATATATGAAATATATAAATTTTTTTACCTCATATAAAAAATATTTTTTTTCAATTTTATTTTTTTTAATTTTATCTTTATCAATCTGTACAATTGTAATGAATAAAATAAATAAAAGAAAAACATTGAATCAAAATATAGAAGAGTTTGTAAAAATAATAAACGATTTTCAAAAAAAAAAAAAATATTCTCTTGAATGTAAAAAAATTTTTTTTAAAAAAAATAAAAATATATACGGAACGCTTATTGGAATTAATTTAGCAAAACAATTATTTTTTCAAAAAAAATATACAGAATCAATTCTTATATTTGAAGAAATTTTGTCGTATACTAAAGAAGAAAATTTAAGATATTTAATAAAATTAAATTTAGTAAAAATTTATATTAAACAAAAAAAATTTACTTTAGCTTTAAAAATAATTAATAATATTTATGATAAATCTTGGATTGGTGTTTTTAAAAAAAATAAAGAAAATATTCCTTCTTATTATAAAGAGAAAAAAATTTAATGATTCCAATTATTTCTTTAATAGGTCGATCTAATGTAGGGAAATCTAGTTTATTTAATTTATTAACTAAAACAAATTCTTCACTTATAAATAATAAAGAAAAAACAACTCGTGATCGAAACTATGGATTTTTTGTAATAAAAAAAAAAAATTTTTGTATTATTGATACAGCGGGAATTGATTTTTTTAAAAAAAAAGAAAAAAAAAATTTTCTAAAAATAGAATCCTATAATCAGACAAAATTTGCTATAAAAGAATCAAATTTTGTTATTTTTATGGTAGATGCTAAAGAAGGAATTCAAGAATTAGATTTTTATATTTTAAAAAAAATAAGAAAAGAGAATAAATCTATAATACTAGTAATAAATAAAATTGATAAAATTAGCAATAAAGAAAAAATAATTGATTTTTATCGTTTTGGTATAAAAAAAATTTATAAAATTTCTGTTTCACATAAAAAAGGTTTATCTAATTTATTAAAAGAAATATATATTTCATCAAAAAAAATAATAAAAGAAAAAGAAATAAAAACAGTTTTATCTAATAAACTTAACTATCTTATAAAAATAAGAATTTGTTTTATTGGTAAACCTAATGTAGGTAAATCTTCTCTTATTAATAGTTTAGTAAATTATAATAGAATGATTACAAGTTCTATACCGGGAACTACTAGGGACATAATTAAAGTTTCATTAAATAATAAAAATATTGAATATATTTTTACAGATACTGCGGGTATAAAAAAAAAAAATAAAAGAAAAACAATTTTAGAAAAAGTTTCCGAAAAAAGATCTATAAATGTAATAAAAAAAAATAACATATCTATTGTTGTTATAGATGCTAATACAGAAATTTATGATCAGGATTTATCTATAATTAATCTAGTTATAAAATCAAAATGTACATTTTTTATAGTAGTAAATAAATGGGATTTAATATTAAAAAGTAAAAAAAATGAAATAAAAAAAAATATTAATAGTCGTTTACAATTTATAAAGAATATTAAAATAATTTATATTTCAGCTCTATATAAAACAGGATTAAAAAAATTTATTCATCATATTAATCTTGTTTATCAAGAATCATTAAAAACTTTTAGTTCATCATGTTTAACAAGTATTTTAAATAAAGCTATCATTCAACATCCTTTACCTACGGGTGTAACAGGAAAAGCAATACGATTAAAATATGCACATTTAGGTAAAAAAAATCCATTATTTATTATAATTCATGGTACACAAACACAATATGTATCTAGAACATATAAAAAATATTTAATGCATTTCTTTCAAAAAGAATTACAAATCCCGAATACACCCATTCAACTTTTTTTTAAAAAAAGTATAAATCCTTATATAAAATTAATAAATTAAATTATCAAAAAATTTATTTATAATATTATGTATTTTTTATTCACTTACATAATTAACATTATACATTGGAATTTCAACTTCAATATCTTCAGTCCCTAAACGCGCCTGACACCCTAAACGACTAAATTTTTCTAACCCCCATGCTTTATCTAATAAATCTTCTTCTTTTTCTTTGCATTTTGATAAAGAATAAAATCCTTTCCTTATTATGCAGTGACAAGTGCAACATGCACAAGATTTTTCGCAAGCGTGTTCCATTTTAATTTTATTTGATAAAGCTATATCAAGAATTGTTTCTCCTGTCTTACCCTTAACAGATAAACCTTTGGGTAAAATAAATTTTTGTGGGTAAAATATTATATTAGGCATGAAATTTTCCGATAATGTTAAATATTAGTAAAAAATATTTTTTTTATAAAAAAAATATTTTTTATAAAAAATTTTTTAAAAAATATATTTATAATATTAATTAAATTAAATATCTATATTAATAGTATTATTATTTTGATAAATTGTATCAATTTTAATACTATGTTTAATGTTTAATTTTTTTTCTTTAACAATTACTGAAAGTAAACCATCTGTATCTATACGAAATATTACTATTATTTTTATTTTACCAGCCGGTTTTAATGGTAATCGCTGAATTTTAAATTTTGATAATAATTTACAATTTTTAACGTATTTATCTTCTCCTTGAAAAATATTAATACAAAATCCTGTTTGATTGTCTTTACCGGTTGTAAATATTTTAATAACTTCAGTAGGAATTTTAGTATTTTTTAAAATCATTTTTTCCATAATTCCACCTAATAACTCTATACCGATAGACATTGGTATTATATCTAATAATAATATAGATTTTTCTGTATTTTTATTTTTACTAAATAAAAAATTTGCATGTAATCCAGCTCCTTTTGCAACAACTTCTGCTGGGTTAATTAAAATTAATGGTTTAATTTTAAAAAATGAATAAATTTTATTTCGAATTAAAGGAATATATGTAGAACCACCAACTAAAATTACATCATTTATATCACATTTTTTTATTTTAGCATCATTTAAAGTACATTTTAAAATATGTAATGTTTTATTAATATATTCATTAATTAATTTATTAAATTCTGTAACTGTACAATTAATTTTATAATTTAAAAATTTAATTTTTACTGATTTTTTTATACTTAATTTAATTTTAACTTTTTCAGCAATTATAAGTAAATATTTAAAAATTTTATAATTTAATTTTAATTTATTCTTTATTTTCAAATATAGAAAATGAGCTAATAAATAATCAAAATCATCACCGCCTAATTTAGGATTTCCATTAGTAGCAAGAACTTCAAATATTCCTTGTGATATTCTTAAAATAGATATATCAAATGTCCCTCCTCCTAAATCATATATACAAATAATTCCTTTTCTTTTTTTTTCTAATCCATATGCTATAGCTGCGGCAGTAGGTTCATTAAGTAAGCGTAATATCTTTAATTTAGCTAATTCTGCAGATTTTCTTATTATATTTTTTTGTATATTGTTAAAGTATGCAGGAACTGTAATTACAACACCATAAATAGATTTATGAAATTTTTTTTCTATTTTTTTTTTCATATATATGAAGAATTTTTGAATAATAGAAGAAACAGTTATTTCTCCGGCACTAGTATGAAAGATTAATTCTTTTTTATCATTTTCTGAAATATTATATGGAATATTTATTTTTTTTTTCTTTATTTCAGAATAAGATATTCCAATAAATCTTTTTATAGATGATATTGTATTTTTTATATCTTTAGATAAAAATTTTTTTGCTTTCCATCCTATAGAAATTTTTTTTTTATTAAAATTTATAATTGTTGGAAAAAAATTTTTTTTATTAAATTCTTTAATGATTTTAATTTTATTTTTTTTTACTATAGATATTAAACAGTAGGTAGTTCCAAAATCGATTCCTATAGCAATTTTTTTTTTTCTTTCATTTTTTTTCCTTTTTTTTATACATTATTTTTTTTATTTTTTTTAACTTTTGTAAAATTTTATAGATAAAAGATATATGAAAAAATATTTTATTTGCAGAATTAATTTTTTTTTCTTTAATATTCTTATTAAAATTTTGGAAATTAAATGATAATTTATTTTTAATTTTTTTAATAAAAAAATTTATTTTTTTATATGAATTTGGTTTATTTTTTATTTTTTGTATTTTTTCATATAGTTTAAATTTTTCTAAAAGTATTTCTTTTTCATTAATAGTATGATTCTCTTTAAAAGAAAATTTTTTTTTGTATATTTTTAATAAATAATTTGCTCTAGTAAATTTATTATTTAGTATATTAAAACCTTGATTAATTTTAATTGCCATAGATAGTTGATTTTTTTTATGAAGAATTTTTTTATTACACATATCTGGATGATATTTTTTTTGTAATTCATAAAATGTATTAATTAATATTTGTTTATCTATTTCAAATTGTTGAGGTAATTGAAATAAATGAAAATAATTCATTTTTATACCTATAAAATAGATTTTTATTTCTAAAAAAAGTATTTTTTTTAGAAAATAAATAAAAAAATATAAAACATAAATTAATGTATTTTTAATATAATTAGTGCTGAATAAAAATATACTTAATTTCAGCACCGATATAATAATATACTAATTTTTTATTTTTGCTTGTTTTATTTTTTTATATTTTTTATTATAATTAGCAATTGCTTCTTTAATGGCATCTTCAGCTAAAATAGAACAATGAATTTTTACAGGAGGTAACTCTAATTCTTTTGCTATTTCCGTATTTTTTATTTTTTTAGCTTCATTTAAAGTTTTTCCTTTTACCCATTCTGTCATTAAAGAACTTGAAGCTATAGCAGATCCACATCCATATGTTTTAAAACAAGCATCTTCAATAATTCCCTTTTTATTAACTTTTATTTGCAATTTCATTACATCGCCACAAGCGGGAGCTCCAACTAAACTTGTTCCAACATTTTTTTCTTTTTCTGAAAAAGATCCAACATTTCTTGGATTTTCATAATGATCTAATACTTTCTTACTATATGTCATAATTTTAAAATTCCTATATAAAAAGTATTAATTCCAAAAAATTTTATCCATATTAATGCCTGATTGAAACATTTCCCAAAGAGGGGAAAGTTTTCTTAATTTATTAATTGCATTTTTAATTGCTATTATAGCATACTTAATTTCTTCAGATGTTGTAAAGCGACCGATAGAAAATCTAATTGAACTATGTGCTAATTCATCTTTTACTCCAATTGCTCGCAAAACATATGATGGTTCCAGGCTTGCTGATGTGCATGCTGATCCAGAAGAAACCGCTAAATTTTTTAAAGCCATTAATAATGATTCACCTTCAATAAAATTAAAGCTTATATTAAGTATATGACTAGTAA
This sequence comes from Buchnera aphidicola (Cinara curvipes), assembly GCF_900698915.1. Lineage (NCBI taxonomy): Bacteria > Pseudomonadati > Pseudomonadota > Gammaproteobacteria > Enterobacterales > Erwiniaceae > Buchnera > Buchnera aphidicola. Next base: position 428,424 of record NZ_LR217710.1, on the reverse strand, counting down.
CATAATTAAAATGACTATTTAAATAAATTTCTTCAACTTTATATAAACCTTTCCACAACATATTACGTAAATATTCAGTATGTAAAATATCTTGATTCATTTTCTTTTTTAAGATTCTACAAGCTTCTCCGAATCCAACGATTTGATGAACAGGTAATGTTCCGGAACGAAATCCTCTTTCATGTCCTCCACCATGTATTTGTGGTGATAATCTTATGCGTGGTTTTCGACGAATATATAATGCTCCTATTCCTTTTGGTCCATATATTTTATGAGCAGAAAAAGATAAAAGATCAACGTGTATTTTTTTTATGTCTATTTTTATTTTTCCAATACTTTGGGTAGCATCTACATGAAAAAATATTCCCTTTTTTTTACAAAATTTACTAATCTTTTTAATATCTTGAATTGATCCAATTTCATTATTGACATGCATAATAGAAATTAATATTGTATTTTTTTTAATTCTTTTTTTAATTTGATGTATATCAATAATACCATATTTATTAGGTGTTAAATATGTTACATCACATCCATTATTCTCTAAATATCGACAACAATCTAAAACGGATTTATGTTCTATTTTACTAGTGATAATATGTGTATTTTTATTTTTATGAAATTCATAAATTCCTTTAATAGCTAAATTATTTGATTCTGTGGCACCTGAAGTAAAAATTATTTCTCTAGAATCTGAATTAATTAATTTAGCAATTTCATTTCTTGCAATATCTACTGATTCTTCAGCTTCCCATCCAAATTTATGAGATCTAGATGCTGCATTTCCAAAAGTGTCATTTATTGAAAAATATTTATTCATTTTTTTTTTCACTTTTGGGTCTACTGGAGTTGTAGCTGCATAATCTAAATAAATAGGAAATTTCATTTTTATATAACCTTATTTAGTTAAATATATATAATTAATTTATTTTAATATAAATATTTATAAAATATTATATATTTTTTTTTTTTTTTTTTGTACAAATAAATTATTTAAAAATTTTGATTAAAAATGTAATTAGATAATTTTTTTAAAAATTTATCAAGATGATTTATCATAAATTATATACAGTTGTGTTTTTTTTTCTCTCATGTATAATAGTTTTTAACTAATATATTTATGTTCATTTATTTTCTACATTCTGTAAATTTTTACTTTTTTAGGGGCGTAGTTCAATATGGTAGAGCATCGGTCTCCAAAACCGAAAGTTGGGGGTTCAATTCCCTCCGCCCCTGTTAAAAAATAAAATATATATTTTATTTTCTTATCCTAAAATTTTTTTCAATAAATAAGTTAATTTATAAAATACTTTATATATTATTATTAATAATTATTTATTTATAAAAATAGATATTCATAATAATTATTATAATTTATATGTAATTATAATTTTATATAAAATATAAATTTTTATAAAATTTTATCTAAATAAAAATTTTTTTAAGTTTTATACGAAATGAGTAAAATAAATGCCAATATATCGTTCATCTACAACTATTAATGGAAGAAATATGGCCGGAGCAAGAGCATTATGGCGTGCAACCGGCGTGAAGGATACAGATTTTGGAAAACCAATTATTGCTGTTGTAAATTCTTTCACAGAATTTGTTCCTGGACATATACATTTACGTGATTTAGGAAGATTAGTTTCTCAAGAAATTATTAAATCTGGAGGAATTCCAAAGGAATTCAATACAATTGCTATTGATGATGGAATCGCTATGGGTCATTCTGGTATGTTATATTCTTTACCATCACGAGAGTTAATTGCAGATTCTATTGAATATATGATAAATGCACATTGTGTAGATGCTATGGTTTGTATTTCTAATTGTGATAAAATTACACCTGGTATGTTATTAGCTGCATTAAGATTAAATATTCCATCTGTTTTTGTTTCTGGAGGACCTATGGAATCAGGTAAAATTACATTAAATGATAGTATAATTAAAATTGATTTAGTTGATGCTATTGCACATGGAGTTAATAAAAATACTTCAAATAAAATTTTATCTGATATTGAAAATTCTGCTTGTCCAACCTGTGGTTCATGTTCAGGTATGTTTACTGCTAATTCAATGAATTGTTTAACTGAAGCTATAGGTCTTGCATTACCGGGTAATGGAACAATATTAGCTACTCATATTGATAGAAAAAAATTATTTTTAAAAGCTGGTAAAGTTATTGTAAAAAATACAAAAGATTATTATGAAAATAATAATATTAATTTATTACCAAAGAGTATTGTAACAAAATCAACTTTAAAAAATGTTATGATTTTAGATATTGCAATGGGAGGGTCAACAAATACCGTTCTCCATCTTCTTGCTATGGCTTATGAAGCTGATATTAATTTTCATATGACAGATATTGATTATTTATCTAGAAAAGTTCCTCATTTATGTAAAATATCACCTAGTACATCATTATATCATATGGAAGATTTACATCGTTCGGGAGGGATATTTGGTATTTTATCTGAATTAAACAAGATTAATTTATTAGATACTTCAGTATATAATATACTTGGATTAACATTAAAAGATACAATTAAAAAATATGATATTTTTAATAAAAAAAATAAAAAAAACTTTTCTTTTTATGCATCAGGACCTGGAGGAATAAAGACTATTATTCCTTTTTCACAATCATTTAGATGGAGTACACTAGATAAAGATCGTATAAATGGCTGTATTCGTTCTGAAAAACATGCATATAATAAAGATGGTGGATTAGCTATATTAACAGGTAATTTAGCAAAAAAAGGAAGTATAATAAAAACCGCTGCTATTGATCAAGATAATATGATTTTTTCAGGACCAGCTAAAGTATATGAAAGTCAGGATGATGCTGTATATGCTATTTTACATAAAAAAGTTAAACCTGGAGATGTAATAGTAATTCGATACGAAGGACCTTGTGGTGGACCTGGAATGCAAGAAATGTTGTATCCTACAACATATTTAAAATCAATTGGTTTAAACAAAAAATGTGCTTTAATAACAGATGGTCGTTTTTCTGGGGGAACATCTGGTTTTTCTGTTGGACATATTTCTCCTGAAGCTGCAAGTAAAGGGTTAATTGCATTAGTATATGATGGTGATTTAATTAGTATTAATATTATTAAGCGTAGTATTATATTAAATATTTCTTCAGAAGAAGAGAATATTCGAAGAAAAAAAGAAGAAAAAAGAGGAAAAAAAGCATATACCCCTAAAAATCGTTTACGAAAAATCTCTAATTCTTTAAAACTGTATAGTATTTTTGCTACTAGTGCAGATAAAGGAGCTGTTAGAGATTTAAAAAAAATATATCTTTAATTTTTAATTATTATCTATAATAAACAAAGGAATAAGAATATGAAAAATTTTTTTGATTCTCTCTCTTTTAGAGAGCAGTTAATTGAGTTAAAAACTGGTTTTTTAATGAAAAAAAATGATTTTTTAAATTCTCAAGAAATACTAAAAGATAAAAAAATTGTTATAGTTGGATGTGGTGCTCAAGGATTAAATCAAGGATTAAATTTAAGAGATTCTGGTTTTAATGTTTCTTTTGTTCTTCCTGAAAGTTCTATAAAAAATAAATCTATTTCTTGGAAAAATGTTACAAAAGAAAATTTTTATGTAGATATATATGAAAAATTAATTCCTAATGCTGATTTAGTTATTAACTTAACACCAGATAAACAACATTCAATGGTGGTAAAAAAATTACAAAAATTAATGAAAAAAGATTCTGTCTTAGGATATTCTCATGGTTTTAATATTGTTGAAGAAGGAGAAGAAATCCGTTCAGATATTACAGTGATTATGGTTGCTCCTAAATGCCCGGGAACTGAAGTACGAAAAGAGTTTTTAATGGGTTTTGGTGTGCCCACTTTAATTGCTGTTCATAAAAAAAATGATCCATATTCAAAAGGATTAAATATTGCTAAAGCGTGGGCTTGTGGATTAGGTTCGCATAAAGCTGGAGTCTTACAATCATCTTTTATTGCTGAAGTTAAATCTGATTTAATGGGAGAGCAAACAATTTTATGTGGAATGTTACAAGCTTGCTCTTTATCATGTTATGAACATCTTATAGAAAAAGGATATAGTTCTGATTATTCTGCTACACTATTACAATTTGGGTGGGAAAAATTAGCTGAGTGTATGAAAGAAGGTGGAATAAAATTATTATTATCTCGTTTATCAAGTGTTGCTAGAATTCGTGTACATGAACTATCTATTCAATTAAAAAATTTATTAAAACCATTATTTTGTTTACATATGGATGATATTATTTCTGGTGTTTTCTCTAAAAAAATGATTTCTGATTGGAAGTGTGGAGATAAACAGTTAATTAAATGGAGAAAAAATCTAAGAAAATCTAGTTTTGAGAATGCAAGTTTATACAATAATAGAAAAATTTTAGATCATGAATATTTTAATAAATGTTCTTTAATGGTTGCTATGTTAAAAGCTGGTGTAGAGTTATCTTTTGAAACTATGATTGATACTGGGATTACACCTGAATCAGCATACTATGAATCATTACATGAGCTACCTTTAATAACAAATACCATTTCTAGAAAGAGATTATATGAAATGAATTTAGTAATATCAGATACAGCTGAGTACGGCAGTTATTTATTCTCAGAACGAGCACTTCCTTTACTAAAAAAATTTTTAATATCACTTCATAGTGATGATTTAGGAGAATCAATTAAAGAATCTTATATTAGTAATATTCAATTATTAAATTTAAATAATTTAGTTGATAAACATCCTATTGAAAAAATTGGAAAAAAATTACGTTTATATATGAATGTTATGAAATCTACAGCATATAATAATAAAAATTAATTTAATATAATTATGTATAAAAGTATTTTGTATAAATATTTTTTTTATTTTTTTAAATAAAATATATTAATTTAAAATTATTTTTACAGTATTATATTTATGATATTAAATAAAATTCAACAAAAAGCTATTCATATAATTAATAATCCTTGTTTAATCTTAGCTGGAGCTGGTTCAGGAAAAACCAGCGTTATAATTAATAAAATAATAGCATTAATTAAAATATATCAATATGATCCTAAAAAAATTTTTGCGCTTACATTTACTAATAAAGCAGCTAAAGAAATAGAATTGCGTTTATTTGAAAAATTAACTATTAATCAAATTCAGGATATTACAATATCTACATTTCATTCACTTGGATTAAAAATTATTCGAAATGAATATAAATTATTAGGTTTAAAATCAAATTTTACTTTGTTTGATGAAAATGAGCAATTACGTCTCTTAAAAAATATAATATATAATACAGATAATAGTAATGTTTTTTTTTTAAAAAAACTGCTTTATCAAATTTCTTGTTGGAAAAATAAATTATTAAATCCAAATTTAGCACGTAAACACATTAATTCTTCTTTAGAAAAAAATTGTATTTTTTTTTATGAACAATATGATTATTTTCTTAAGCAACATAATATATTAGATTTTAATGATTTAATTTTTTTACCAACTCTTCTATTAAAAAATAATGTTAATGTTAGATTACGTTGGCAAAAAAAAATTCAATATTTGTTAGTAGATGAATATCAAGATATTAATATTAGCCAATATGAATTAATTAAATTATTATGTGATTATAATTCTAATTTTACTGTAGTAGGTGATAATGATCAATCTATTTACTCTTGGAGGGGAGCTCAGCAAAAAATATTTCATTTATTAAAATATGACTTTCAAAATTTAAATATTATTAAAATGGAGCAAAATTACCGCTCTTCGGGTTGTATATTACATGCGGCTAATATTTTAATTTCAAATAATACTAATTTTTTTAACAAAAAATTATTTTCCAAGTTAGGTTATGGTAATAAAATTTATATAATTATGTCAATTAATGAAATTAATGAAGCTCAAAAAATAATTAAATTTATTAAAAAACACAGAATAAAAAATAACAAAAAATATAAAGATTACGCGATTTTGTATCGCAGTAATTATCAAGCTCGTGTAGTAGAATCAGAATTAATTTATCAAGATATTCCTTATTATATTCATTCAGGTCGGTCTTTTTTTGATTCATTAGAAATAAAAGATTTATTAGCATATTTAAGATTAATTATAAATCATAATGATGATCTAGCTTTTTTACGTATTATTAATACTCCTAATCGAAGAATAGGATTAGTTACACTTAAAAAATTAAAAAATTTTGCTAAGATAAATCAAATTAGTCTTTTCATTGCTAGTACAGATCAACGAATTACAGTAAAATTAATGAAAAGTGTTGTATTGAGATTAAATAATTTTTCTTCATGGATTTTAAAACTTTCTTCTTTTTTATCTGTTTCACCTGAAAAAATTTTAAAAAATATTCTTCAAGATACAAATTATTTTGCATGGATTATGTCTTATTATGATGATGTAATTATTTCAGAAAAAAGAATACAAAATATAATTTTTTTTTCAAATCAGTTAAATAAAATGTTAGTTGGTGATAATTTTAATTTACCTATGAAATTAGAGGATGTATTAATACGTTTTTTTTGTGGTGATTTTAATAATTCCATTCAGGATGATGAAAATCAAGAATTAGATCAGTTGCAACTAATGACAATACATGCATCAAAAGGATTAGAATTTTCGGTAGTTTGTATTATTGGTTTAGAAGAAGGAACTTTACCTCACCATAAAAGTATTATAGACGGTAATATTACAGAAGAACGTCGTTTAATGTATGTAGGAATCACAAGAGCAAAAAATCAATTACTTCTTAGTTTTTGTAAAAAAAAGAAAAAATTTGGTATGGTTGTTGATTTAAAACCAAGTCGTTTTTTATTTGAGTTACCAAAAAAAGAAATTTCTTGGATAAAGTATACAATGAAATAAAAATAATGATTTATTAAGAAAAAAATTGTATATATTGTTTTTAATAATATGTATTAATTTTATATTAAAAATAATTATTTTTTTAATAAATAAAATTATTTATTATTAAAATAATTTTTATTACAAAAAATATATATAAGGATTTTTATGAAAATTACTAAAATTATTGAATTAACAGATCAAAATTTTAAAAAAGAAGTTTTTCTAGCTTCAAAATATGTTTTAGTAGATTTTTGGGCGGATTGGTGTGGACCTTGTAAAATATTATCACCTATTTTAGAAGAAATTGCTAATGAATATTTAAAAAAAATTATTGTTGGAAAAATTAATATTGATACTAATAAAAAAATACCTATAAAATATTCTATACGAGGTATTCCTACTTTATTATTATTTAATAAAAATAAAATTATAGGAACTAAGATAGGTGTTTTATCGAAAACAGAATTGAAAGATTTTTTGGATAAAAAATTATTAGATTAGATAAATTATTTTATTTTTTTTAATTTTTTAATATGGGTGAAAATAATAAAATAAATAATTATTTAATAAAAATTAATTTTTTTTTATTTATATTTTAAAAATTCATCTTTCATTTACAATAATATCATTATATTTTTATATAAAAATAACCCACTTAATATAAATTATTTAATAATTCTATATATAGTAATCTTTTTATATATAAAGTATTTTATAGATTTTTTTTCAAATAGATTGAGAAAGTCACTATTATGAATCTTACTGTTTTAAAAAATACATCGGTATCACAGCTTATTATTTTAGGTGAAAAAATCGGTCTTGAAAATTTAGCACGTATACGTAAACAAGATATTATTTTTTCTATACTTAAACAACATTCAAAAAGTGGAGAAGATATATTTGGAGATGGTGTTTTAGAAATTTTGCAAGATGGTTTTGGTTTTTTGAGATCTTCAGATAGTTCTTATTTAGCTGGTCCTGATGATATTTATGTATCCCCTAGTCAAATTCGTCGTTTTAACTTAAGAACTGGAGATACAATTTCTGGAAAAATCAGACCTCCTAAAGAAGGAGAACGATATTTTGCTTTATTAAAAGTAAATACAGTAAATTATGATCAACCAGAAAACTCACGTAATAAAATATTGTTCGAAAATCTCACTCCCTTACATGCTAATTCTAGATTAAAAATGGAACGAGGTAATGGTTCTAAAGAAGATTTAACTTCTAGAGTATTAGACTTGTCATCTCCAATTGGTAGAGGTCAAAGAGGCTTAATTGTAGCACCTCCTAAAGCCGGAAAAACGATATTATTACAAAATATAGCACAAAGTATTGCATATAATCATCCTGATTGCGTTTTGATGGTTTTATTAATTGATGAGCGACCTGAAGAAGTAACAGAAATGCAACGTTTAGTAAAAGGAGAAGTCGTAGCCTCTACTTTTGATGAACCTGCTTCTAGACATGTTCAAGTTGCAGAAATGGTAATTGAGAGAGCAAAAAGATTGGTTGAACATAAAAAAGATGTTGTTATCTTATTAGATTCAATTACTCGTTTAGCTAGAGCATATAATACTGTAGTTCCAGCTTCAGGGAAGGTTTTAACTGGGGGTGTAGATGCTAATGCTTTACATAGACCTAAGAGATTTTTTGGAGCTGCACGTAATGTAAAAGAAGGTGGTAGTTTAACTATAATTGCTACAGCTTTAATTGACACAGGTTCTAAAATGGATGAAGTAATTTATGAAGAATTTAAAGGAACTGGTAATATGGAATTACCATTATCTAGAAAAATAGCAGAGAAGCGTGTTTTTCCAGCTATAGATTATAATCGTTCAGGTACAAGGAGAGAAGAATTATTAACTGTTCCTGAAGAATTACAAAAAATGTGGATTTTACGAAAAATTATTCATCCTATGAGCGAGATAGATGCCATGGAATTTTTAATTAATAAATTATCTATGACAAAAACAAATGATGAATTTTTTGATATGATGAAAAGATCAAAATAATATTTTTTATAAATATTATTTTTTTATATTCAATTTAATTAATGATTTTAAATTTAAAGTTAATTTATATTAAATATTATTATTTTTATAGAAAAAACTTTATTTTATTTAATAAATAAAATAAAATACTAGATTTTTTTTATTAGTATATATATACTATAATTTAATAAATAGTAAAAATTTATTTTTATAATAAATATTATTTTTTATATTAAATTTACGCAAATATCTTTGCGTCCGTAGCTCAGTTCGGATAGAGCATTACTTTCCGAAAGTAAAGGTTTCAGGTTCAAATCCTGTCGGGCGCAATTTTTATGTATATATTTTTATTTTTTTGGTGGTCATAGCTTAGTAGGTAGAGCTCTGGATTGTGATTCCAGCGGTCATGGGTTCAAATCCCATTGACCACCCCAAATATATTTTTTTAATTTTATTAAAAAAAATAATGTAATTAAATTTTTTAAACTATTAAATAAAATTTTTATAAAATAATATCGGCGAATAGCGCAGCTTGGTAGCGCAACTGGTTTGGGACCAGTGGGTCAGAGGTTCAAATCCTCTTTCGCCGATTATAATAAATTTATTTATATTGTTTATTCTTTAATATTGTCTAAATCTGAAAAATATATTATATTTTTTGTTTGATTTAAAAATTCTTGTTCTAAAATGTTTGCTATTTTTTTTTGTGTTCGAATACATTTCCAAGTATTTTTATTAAGTATTAAATGGTATCCTTGATTTGATGTAGCAATCCATAATTGTTTTAAATATTCTTGTGAATTAATGATAATTTTTTTTTTGTTTTTAAATGTTATAGTTATCATATTTTCTAAATATATATAATCTATATCTATTTTTTCTTCATTTTGATTTATTATATTTTCTATAATTAATAATGTTTTCTTAAATTTTTTATTAAATGATAATATATTCATATTGACCCTAGTATTAAATATTATATTGGATAGTTTACTTTTAAATTTGATTATAACATTTGTTTTTTTTATATAAGGAGAATTAATTTGTTATTAAAAAAAAACACTATTTTTTTTTCTAAAATGCATGGTTTAGGAAATGATTTTGTTTTAATTGATTCTACAAAATATAATTTTTTTTTTCTTCAAAATTAATACAAAAATGGTCAAATAGATTCTTAGGTATTGGATTTGATCAACTATTAATAATTCAAAAATCAGTATCCAAAAAAGCTCATTTCCATTATAGAATTTTTAATTCAAACGGTAAAGAAGTTGAGCAATGTGGAAATGGTGCTCGATGTATTGCATATTACTTATTTATTAAAAGAAAAATTAGAAAAAAAAAAATTTGTGTTAGTACTAAAAATAGATATTTATTTTTAGAACATGTTGTAAAAAATATTTTTAAAATAAATATGGGTGAACCAATTTTTTTACCTAAAAAGATTCCCTTTTTACAAAAAAATACACAGTTATATTATAGTATTTATATTGATAAAAGAAAATATTTAATTAGTGTTGTATCTCTAGGTAATCCTCATTGTGTTATTCAGGTAGAAAATATTGATAATTTTCCTGTTCAAGAGATTGGTTTTAAGATATCAAAATATTTTTTATTTCCTGAAGGGGTTAATGTTGGATTTATGCAGATAATTTCAAAAAGAAAAATTTTATTACGAGTATATGAAAGACATGTTGGTGAAACACAAGCTTGTGGTAGTGGTGCTTGTGCTGCTGTTGCTATAGGAATTAATAATAAAATTTTATATAATTCTGTAACTGTAAAATTATTAAAAGGTAAATTAAAAATTTTTTGGGATGGAGTGTTAGAACATTCATTATATATGTCAGGGGAAGCTGTTCATGTTTATGATGGAATTATTACATATTAATTTATTTTAATATTATATTTTTTTTAAAGAAATTTTTTATTAGTTAGATATTTTTTTTATTTATTTTTTTTTAAAAAATATCAATTAAAACAATAATTTTATTAATTTTATTTTTTATTTTTTTTAGTAATAACAATTTTATTGTTTGACTTTTTTTGTATAGTGAAGTATATAAGCAATATAAACTAATATTTAAATTAATTTTAAATATATATAAAATTTTTTTATATTAGAAAAATTATATTAATTTTTAATGTATAATTAATAAAATATAGATTTTTTTTGAAAACATATTTAATTAAAAATTAAATATATATGAAAAAATATTTTTTATAATTAAAATTTAATATTTTAATTATTTTGATTATTTTTTTTAAAAAATATTTTTATAAATTAATTTTATTGATATCTTGTATTTAATACATATAAAAGGACAGAAATATTATGTCATCAGTTTCTTTAATAAGATCTAATTTTAATCTTAACTCAAAAATCATAAAAAAAGTTGATAATGTCCGTATATTACATAATGAAAGTTTAAAAAATGTTGATATTGCCATTGTTAATACATCTAATCAAGAATACATGGCGCATATTATCCCTAAAAGTGAATATGATAGGAAAAATATAGTTTATTCTAATCAAGATACTACTAAGCCATTAGAGCAGAATAAAAATACTAATTTTGTTAATACTGTATCTAGTAAAGAATATTTTGATAATCCAATGAGTGAATCTGATTTTCTTAATATCTCTCAAAATGAAAATTTAAAATATAGCATTCAGGATATTTTTTTAAAAGTGTTTAATAAAAATAATATTAAATGGAATATTTTAAATTCTTCTAATTTTTCAGATAAAACTACTCGCGAATCAGAAAAATTACAAGCATCATTTAGAAAATTAATTAAAACAGGTGTTTTAGAAGAAAAATTTTTAAGAAATATAAATGATAAAATGGTTTTTTTAGACGGAAAAATGATTCCTTCTTTTGAAGCTGTTGATATAATTAATGAGTTTCAAACTTCTATTACAGATTATAAATCACAACAATTAATTTCTACATACTTACATCCTGAAATATTAGAAGTAGCATGGAAAAATTTATCTTTACGTTATCCAGAAGTTCAAAATAGAAAATCTTATAATATTCATTATGCTTATGAAATTGATAATATTGGTCCAGGTATGTACAAATTAGCAGTAACAAAAATGGCAGACCTAGAACCTTCTTATTCAGAAAAAATAGATCAAGTAAATCAATATGCTCTTAGAGCTTCTATAATTGTTACTAAAGATTCTAACCCGAAAATGAAATATTCATTTTTTGTGCAATAATTATACTAAATTGTAATTATTTGTTAATTTTATAGAATTTATATATTTTTGCATATACTTAGAATTGATTCCCTTTTTATATGAGAATCAATTCTAAAGTAAATAATTTTCTATAAAATCAATTATTACCAATAATTTTCACTTGTTATATGTCCAGGTTTTCTACGAAAATGTTTTCTCATTTTTTTTAATGAAAATAATATTTTTTGTGTATCTTTTATCATATTAGGATTCCCACATAACATTACATGTGATTTTTTTTTATTTAATGGTTCTTGTATAGATTTTTCTAATTCTCCTGAAATAATTAAATTAGTTATGCGTCCATATAGATATTTTTTATTTTTTTCTTGACTTAATATTATTTTTATTTTTATTTTATCTTTATATTTTTTTTTTATTTTTTTAAATAATTCTAAATGATTTAAATCTTCACTATACTTTACTGCATATATTAAAATTATTTTTTTAAATTTACTTAGTACATTTTCATGTTGTAGTATAGAACAATATGGCCCTAAGGCTGTACCGGTAGAAATCATCCAGATATTTTCTTTATTTGGTAATTCTGAAAGAGTAAAAAAACCAAATGAATTTTTTTTAATAAAAATCTTATTGTTATAAATGTTATATAATTTTGGAGTAAGTTTTCCTTTATTAATTAATAGAATATAAAATTCTAAATTTTTATTATTAGGTTTATTGACAAACGAATAAGCTCTTTGTATTCTTTTTTTTTTTGAGTTTATATATGATAATTTTGTAAATTGGCCAGCTATAAAAGAATTAATGGGAGCTTTTATAATTAATGTAAATAAATTATTTTTCCATTTTTTTAGATTTATTAATTCTACTTCTAACCATTGATTCATAAAGTAGTATTCCAAATAATATGTTTTATATAAAAATTTGTTTATATGGATATTAATTACATTAAATATATGTAAATATTTAATTTTTTTGATCGATTTTATTTTTGTAAAGAAATGTTATTTTTTATATATATATTTTGTAAAATTTATTTAAAAAAATTACTAATATAACTATATTTAATAATTTTATTATGCATAATATATATATAAAAATTTTTTTCTAAAACATTTATATATTTTTTTAAAAATAAAAATATTTTTTTAAATATATAACTTATTCTTTTTATTATATCAATATATATTTTATATTTGAATGGTAACGTTATGGTTTTAGAAGTATTTTCTAATTTAGAAGTAAAAGTGCAAGAATCTGTAGATTATATTTCATTATTAAAATTAAAAATTAATGATTTAGAATTAAAAAATAAAAATTTAAAGAAAAAATTAAAAAATATTTATTCTTTAAAAGAACGTATTGAAAAAAAAAATCTTCTTATACAAGAAGAAAGAATTAAATGGAAAAATAAAATTAAATCTCTTTTAGAAAAAATTAATCATTTAGAATGATTAATATTTGATTTTTAAATAATATTAGCAATTAATAATTGCCTGCCCTAGACAATTATGTCTAAGATTGGCAATTATTTTAATGAAAATATTTTTTTTAAATTGGATATGTTTAAATTTTTTTATAAAATAAACCGACTTAAATCTTGATTTTCTACCAATTTATCCAAATGTAGACTAACATAATTTTCATCAATATATATTTTTTTTCCAGATTGCTCATTTGAATGAAATGAAATTTCTTCCATTAGTTTTTCTAAGACGGTGTATAATCTACGAGCTCCAATATTTTCCATAGATTCATTTATTTTCCATGAAGCTTCTGCAATTTTACGAATACCTTTTTTTGTAAAAATAATATCTACCCCTTCTGTTTTTATTAAAGCAATATACTGTGTTGTAATTGATGCATTAGGTTCTGTAAGTATTCTTTCAAAATCATCTATCGTTAGCGCGTTTAATTCCACTCGAATAGGAAGCCTTCCTTGTAATTCTGGTATTAAATCAGAAGGAGTAGATGTTTGAAATGCTCCTGATGCAATAAATAAGATATGATCTGTTTTTACAGAACCATGTTTTGTAGATACAGTACACCCTTCAATTAAAGGTAAGAGGTCTCTTTGTACACCTTCTCTAGATACATCAGAGTTTGATGAAGAAGAATGATGTCTACAAATTTTATCAATTTCATCAATAAAAACAATACTATTTTGTTCTACTGAATATATAGCTTGTTCTTTTAATTCTTCTAAATTTAGTAATTTTGTTGCTTCTTCTTCAATTATTAATTTCATTGCATCTTTGATTTTTAATTTACGTAAATTTTTTTTTTTACCTCCTAAATTTTGAAATAAAGATTGTAATTGATTTGTTAGTTCTTCCATTCCTGGAGGTGACATTATTTCTATACCAATAGGTGTAGAAGAAACTTGTATTTCAATTTCTTTATTATCAAGTTTTCCTTCACGAAGTTTTTTACGAAAAATTTTTATTGTATTTTCTGGTTTTTCTACTGAATTATCTTTATTCCATTGATTATCTGGTACAGGTATTAATATTTTTAAAATTTTTTCTTCTGCACGTTTTTTTGCTTGTTCTTTATTTTTTTCAATATTTTGTGTGCGAATCATTTTTATTGCTAAGTCAGTTAAATCTCGAATGATAGAATCAACCTCTTTTCCTACATATCCTACTTCAGTAAATTTTGTTGCTTCTACCTTTATAAAGGGCGCATTAGCTAGTTTGGATAGTCTGCGTGCAATTTCTGTTTTTCCTACCCCTGTTGGTCCTATCATTAAAATATTTTTAGGAGTTATTTCATGACGTAATTCTGAATTTAATTGCATTCTCCTCCATCTATTTCTTAAAGCAATAGCAACAGCGCGTTTAGCGTTGTCTTGTCCAATTATATATTTGTTTAATTCTTCTACAATGGCTTGAGGAGTCATTTCGGACATGCATATTTCCTTATTATTTTTTTGAGTGTATTTCATGTATAGTAAATGATTTGTTTGTGTATATACAAATATTTGCTGCAATTTTTAAGGATTTTTTCACTATTGTGGTTGCATTTAAATTAGTATTTTTTATTAAAGCATAAGCTGCTGATTGAGCAAACGGTCCCCCAGAACCAATTGCAATAATATCATTTTCAGGTTGTATTACATCTCCAGTGCCTGTTATAATCAAAGAATTTTTTTTATCTGCTACTGCTAATAAAGCTTCTAATTTTCTTAGTAATCTATTATTTCTCCAATCTTTTGCTAATTCTACTGCAGATCTTTGTAATTGTCCTTGATATTTTTCTAATTTTTTTTCGAATAATTCAAATAATGTAAAAGCATCAGCAGTTCCTCCAGCAAAACCTGCAATTACTTGATTTTTATAAATTAAACGAACTTTTTTTACATTACTTTTCATAACAGTATGCCCGAAAGTAGCTTGTCCATCCCCACCTATTGCTACTTTTCCTTGTACGCGAACACTTAATATAGTAGTCATAATTAATAGATTCTCTTATTTTTATAATTATATATATCTTAATTTTTAGAATATATTTTTTATTATTAGTATGTATATTTTTGTATAATTAAATATTGATTTTAAAAAATATTACATATACTATATATATAGTTTTTATTAAAAATAAAAATTATTTTAATAAAATTTGATATAAGAATCGAAATTATTATTTCTGATATTATTAGTATTAGTATACTTTATACAGAGAAAATATTATGAAAAAAAATGTTCATCCAGAATATAAAAAAATTTTTGCAATCTGTTCATGTGGATATAAAATTCCCGTTTTTTCTACTAAAAATAGTGATATGTTACTTGATTTATGTTCGCAGTGTCATCCTTTTTATACAGGAAAACAGAGAACTACAAATAATAAAGGGAGAATAAAAAGATTTCAAAAACGTTTTAATTTTTTGGAAATAAAGTAAAGGATTATTTTTTTAAAAAAAATATATTTTTTTAAAATATAAGAATTATATATTTATATTATTTATTTCTTTTAATAATTTTTAGTTATAATAATTGTTATTAAATTAAATCTTATATACAGGATTTTATTAAAAAAAAAATTATTTTAAAAAAATGTAATATAAAAAATTTTTTTATTTTAATTTTTAAGAATAGTTAAAATTAATAATTTTAAGCGGGAAACGAGATTTGAACTCGTGACCGCAACCTTGGCAAGGTTGTGCTCTACCAACTGAGCTATTCCCGCAATAAATTATCATTCTTGATTATATAAAAATTATTTTTTTTTTGCAAGAATTATTTAAAAATATTATTTATATAAAAATTTTTTTAAAAAATTTATTATTTTTATTAATTTTTAATAAAATGTATATTTAATTTTTATTAATAAATATATATTTATAATTTTTATTCAATTTGTAATTATATTACATTTATATTTTTTTTATGTAAAAAATATTATTATTTATTTAAAATTAATAGGAATATTTTTCTACATCTATTTTTATATATACAGAAAATGAGTATTCATTGTTTTATGGAATTATTTTAATAAAAAAAGGTTATATATGAAAAATATTAATCCAACAAATACTGTTGCGTGGAAAAAATTACACAATCATTTTTTTGATATTAAAAATATTCATATTAAAGATTTATTTAATTTAGATAAAAATAGATTTACAAATTATTCTATTTCTTTTAATAATGAAATTTTAGTAGATTTTTCTAAAAATCGTATTACTAAAAAAACTTTGCAATTATTATTAGATCTTTCTAAAGAATGTTATTTAAGTGATGCCATAAAAAATATGTTTTCGGGAAAACTAATTAACAAAACTGAAAATAGATCGGTTTTACATATTGCTTTGCGTAATAAATTAAATAATAAAATTATTATTAATAATTTAGATATTATGTTTTCTGTAAAAAAAGAATTAAAAAAAATAAAAAATTTTTCTAATGAAATAATTAAAGGTTATTGGAAAGGATATACTGGAAAAAATATATCAGATGTTGTAAATATTGGTATTGGTGGATCACATTTAGGTCCTTATATGGTTACTGAATCTTTAAAAGCTTATAAAAATCACTTAAATATTCATTATGTATCTAATATTGATGGTACTAATATTATTGAAGTATTAAAAAAAGTTAATTTAGAAACAACTATTTTTTTAATAGCTTCTAAATCATTTTCTACTGATGAAACTATTAGTAATGCTAATTATTTAAAAGATCAATTTTCTTTTAAGACTAATTCTATTAATTATTTTTCCAAACATTGTTTTGCTTTATGTGAAAATACCAGTTCAGCATTAAATTTTGGGATTCATAAAAAAAACATTTTTAAATTTTGGGATTGGGTTGGTGGTCGTTATTCTTTATGGTCTGCTTCTGGTTTATCTATTGCTTTATCAATAGGATTTAAAAATTTTGAACTATTATTATATGGCGCATATATTATGGATCAACATTTTTTGAATGAAAAATTATCTACTAATATTCCTGTTATATTGGCTCTAATAAGTATTTGGTATACAAATTTTTTTCATACAGAAACAGAAGCAATTTTTCCTTATGATGAATATATGCATGTTTTTCCTGATTATTTGCAACAAAGTTTTATGGAATCTAATGGTAAATCTATAGATCGTAATGGTAACTTAGTTACTTGGAATACCAGTCCAATTATTTGGGGTCAATCCGGTACTAATGGTCAACATTCCTTTTTTCAACTGTTACATCAAGGAACAAATTTAGTTCCGTGTGATTTTATTATTCCTTCTATTAGTCACAACCCTATTAACAACCACCATGAAAAATTATTATCAAATTTCTTAGCACAGACTCAATCTTTAGCTTTCGGTAATGATTTTTATATTAATAAAGAAAAAATATCAAATGATTTTATTAAAAATAAAAATTCATTTTATAAATTTTGTAATGGTAATAAACCAAGCAATTCTATTATTTTAAAAAAAATTACTCCATATTCTTTAGGTTCTTTAATTTCGTTATATGAACATAAGGTTTTTGTTCAAGGTATTATTTTAAATATATTTAGTTTTGATCAATGGGGTGTAGAATTAGGAAAATCTGTAGCAAATAATATATATCATGATTTATTTTGTAATAATCTTCATAAAAAATATGATAGTTCTACTATTGGATTATTGAAAATTTATAAAAAATGGAATAATCTTTAATATAAATTAATAATAATTTTTAAAATAAAAAGTATTATTATTAAAAGTATTTTAATAAATATTTTTAAAATATTTTTATAAAGTTATTTAATTAAATTTTTTTGAAAATTTTTTACAAATTATTTATATAAATTATCTTTAATTAAATTTGAAAAATAAAAAATGAATATTAAATCAGTTGTATTTTTTCTAATGGGTCCAACAGCAGTAGGAAAAAGTTCTTTAGCGTTAAAAATAAAAAAAAAATTTCCTGAAATAGAGTTATTAAGTGTAGATTCAAAATTAGTATATAAAGGTTTAGATATTGGTACAGATAAACCAAATAAAAAAGATTTAAAAGAAAATTTGCATCGTTTAATTAATATTAAATCACCCAAAGAAATCTATTCAGCTGTTGATTTTTATAAGGATTCTGTTAAGGAAATAAAAAATATTTTAAAATTTGGTAAAATTCCTTTGTTAGTTGGAGGAACAATGTTTTATTTTAAATTATTATTGAATGGATTTGCTTATTTACCTCCTTCTAATCCATTAATTAGAAAATATATTTTTGAAGAAATATGTTTAAAAAAAAAAAAAAAATTATTTGATATTTTAAAAAAAATTGATCCTGATTCTAGTAAGAAAATTCATATGAATGATATTCAGCGTGTTTTACGTGCAGTTGAAATATTTTTTGTTTCTGGAGGATTTTCACGCAGTAAGTTAATTAAATCTATACATGTAAAGTTACCATATAAAATATTTCAGTTTGGATTAATTCCATATAGAAAAGATATTTTATATAATAAAATAGAAAAACGTTTTTATAATATGTTAAACAATGGATTTGAAGAAGAAGTACGTAATTTATATAAAATTAAGAATTTAAATTCTTCTTTTCCGTCTATTAATAGTATTGGTTATAGACAAATGTGGTTTTATTTAAAAAATAAGTGTACATATCAAGAAATGATTGATAATACAATTAAATCTACCCGCAAATTAGTTAAACATCAATTAACTTGGTTAAATAATTGGAAAGATATCATCTTAATAAATGATAATCAAATAGATATTTTGATAAATAAAATTAAAAAAGTAATAGAATATAATAAATGATTTTTAATTAATTGTTTATTTTTTTTTAAAAAATTTTTATATATATAATTTAATTATTTTTCATCTTTTAAAAAAATAAAATTTGTGTAATTTATTTAATAATAAATATTTTTTATTAAAACTATTTTTTTTTCATGAATATAATTATGTTAATATAATAGAATATTTTTTGAATTTAAAAATAATTAAATTTTTAAAATTATTTTTAAATTTTATGTATATTAAATTTTTTTATTTAACTTTATATTTTAATAAATAATTTAAAAATTGTATTTTATATATTTTAAAGGAGTTTTATTAGTGCGTCACTATGAAATAGTTTTAATGATTCATCCAGATAAAAGTGAAAAAATTTCACAAATTATTGAATATTATTCAAATATAATCACTTCTAAAAAAGGGATAATTCATCGTTTAGAAGATTGGGGACAACGTGTATTATCATACCCAATAAAGAAATTACAAAAAGCGCATTATATTTTAATTAATATAGAAGTATCAATTGAATGTTTAAAACATTTAGAAAATGATTTTAAATTTAATATAAATATAATTCGTCATCTTATTCTTTTATGTACAGAAGCGTTTAAAAAAATGTCTCCTATATTACAACTTCAAGAAAATAATAAAAAAGAATTAATTTCTTCTAGAAAGAAAATACATAAAAATATAAAAAAATATTAAATTATAAGAATATTTTTATTTTATTTTAAATATAATATTTAATTTTAATTAAAGATTAAGGGTTTGATTATGGTGCGTTATTTTCGTCGTAGAAAATTTTGTAGATTTACAGTAGAAGGAATAAAATATATAGATTATAAAGATATTATTATGTTAAAAAATTATATTACTGAAAGTGGAAAAATAGTTCCTAGTCGTATTACTGGAACAAAAGCAAAATATCAAAGAAAATTATCCCGTGCCATTAAAATAGCTCGTTTTATCAGTTTAATTCCGTATACTGATCAACATAAATAAAAAAGTAATTATTTTTTTATAATATTAAAAGTAATATTTTTTAAGGTGTTTATATTAAATGAAAGTTATTTTATTAAATACAATAGAAAAATTAGGAAAAAAAGGACAAATAATTTTTGTAAAAAATGGATACGCTAGAAATTATTTGATACCTACTAATAAAGTATTATTAGCGACGCTAAGTAATATTAAAATTTTTGAACAAAATAGAATATTAGAAGAAAAACAAGAATCTGAAAAAATAAAAAAAGCAACAAAAAAAATCAATTCTATGAATTTAATAGGAGCAATTATTTTTTTTATGAAATCAAGTGAGAAGAAAAAAATTTTTGGTTCTATTGGAATTAAAGATATTATTAAACAATTATCCTTGATTGGTATTTTTGTTCAAAAAAGTGAAATTAAATTACCTCAAGGTTTATTACGTTATTTAGGAATTCATGAAGTTATATTTACTCCATATAAAAATATTTCTACTGTATTTAAAGTAGTTATTCTATCAAAATAAAATTGTATTAAAATAGGATTTTTTATGTGTTTAGATGTATTAGAATTAAATATAAAAATTCTTGATTCTCGTATTGGAACTATTTTTTTTTTTCCTGAATATTTATCTGATGGATTACTTGGATTTTATTTAAGAGCTTGTATTAAAAAAAAAATATATATTTCACCTGAACAAACAACATTAATTTCTACAGGAATATTAATTAATATTTTTGATAAAAACTTAGATTTTCTTATTAAACCTTTATATAAAGTAAAGAAAAAATATAAAATAATTATAGGAAATCCATTTATTCTAAAGAATTTTTTTTATAATAATGAATTGAAAATATCTATATGGAATTGTAGTAAAAAAATTTTTTGTGTGTATCCAGGTGAACGGATTGCTAAATTAATAATTCTTACTAAGAAAAAAATTAAATTTTTATACATATAAAAATTTAATTATTTAATTATAAGTTTATATATTTTTATTTTGTTTATTAGATATATTATGGCCCTTGCTGGATTTGAACCAGCGACCAAACGATTATGAGTCGTGTGCTCTAACCACTGAGCTAAAGGGCCTTATTAAGATATTAATATACTTTAATTATTAATAACATATTATAGAACAAATTGAAATACTAATCTATATTTTTTTTATTTTATAATTAATAATTATTTTTAAAATTTTAAATAATATAAAAAATATTTTTAATTATAAATTGACATCATATTATCTGTATGATATATATTTTATATTCCTCTGTAGTTCAGTTGGTAGAACGGCGGACTGTTAATCCGTATGTCACTGGTTCGAGTCCAGTCAGGGGAGAATGTTTTATTATTTATAATAATATGTAAATAAAATATTAAAATATTTTATAAATGAAATAATTAAATAATATTTAAATTTATGTTAAAGAAAAAGTATAGTGTTAATTTTTCTACAAAAAATTCTTTTGTTTTTTATGATTATGAAACTTTTGGTACAAATGTATCTCTAGATAAGGTATCTCAGTTTTGTAGTATAGAAACAGATAATTCATTTAATATTATTCGTAAAAAGACAGTTTTATTTTGTTATCCTCCTTTAGATTATTTACCTGATCCAAAATCTGTTTTAATTACTAAAATATTACCTCAATATACAAAAATACACGGATTAAATGAATATTTTTTTACTAAAAAAATATATGATATTTTTTCTCAAAAAAATATATGTATAGTAGGGTATAATAATATTAATTTTGATAATTTAATTACACGTAATCTTTTTTATAGAAATTTACTTGATCCTTATGAATGGTGTTGGAAAAATAATAATTTTAGTTGGGATATTTTAAATATTTTACGTTCATTTTATATATTTTATCCTGAAGTTATGTTGTGGTGTCATAAAATTGACGGAACTATTAGTTTTAAATTATCTGATGTTACTTTAGTTAATAAGATTGAACATACTAATATTCATGATGCTTTTTCTGATGTAACAGCTACTGTTTTAATAGCTCGATATCTATATTATCGAAATAAAAAATTTTTTTTGTTTTTGTATAAAATATCTCATAAAAAAAATATATTATCTTTTATATATAAAAATTATAAAAAACCTTTTTTTTACTTATCTAGTTATTTTGGTTCTAAAAATAATAATTTTGGCTGTGTAATGATTTTAGATTTTCATCCAATATATAATAGTAACATTATTGTTATTGATTTATCGATAAATATAAAAAATTTATTTAGTTTATACAATAATTCTATAAATAAAATATTAAAAATTAAAAAATTATTTCATTGTGGAATTCAAGTTATTAATATTAATAAAGCTCCATTATTATTTTCCTATAACTCTCTTTCCGATAAAAATTGTAAGAGATTAAATATTAATTATCTACGTTGTCAGAAAAATTTTTTTTTATTAAAAGATAATATACAGATTAAAAATTGGATTATTTCATTTTTTTCAAATAGAAATAAAAACAAGATTATTCAAGATGTAGATTTACTACTATATAAAAATTTTTTTACTTACCAAGATAAATCATTATTTTCTTTTATTCATTGTAATCCTCCTTCTTTTTGGATTAATTGGAATCCTAAATTTATTGATAATAGAATTAAGGAAATTTTTTTTCGACTAAAAGCACGTAATTTTATAAATTTACTAAGTAAATCTGAAATAAAAATATGGAAATCTTATTGTCAAAAAAAAATAAATTCTAAATTTGTTAATACATATATTGAAAATATTCGTTTATTGCAATTAAAATATGATATTAAACATAGTAATTATATTTTATTAGAAAAATTAATTGATTATGTAAATAAAATTACATATAAAATCAATAATTTAATTAAATAAAAATGTATTTCTAATTATTATTAGAAAATAAAAACTTTTTCATTTTTTTTTCTAAATATTCACGATCTTCATCAATAAACATGTTTAGTTTTTTTTCATTAATTATTTTCGTTTGCTTTTTTAACCAGCATGTCCATGCTTTTTTAGAAATTTCTTGATAAATTTTTTGTCCAATCTCTCCGGTAAAAAAAGGATAATCTAAACCTTCTTCATTTTTTTTAAAAAATGAACAAAAAATTATACGTTTATTTTTTTTTTTCATATTTTCTTCCTTTATTTTTTTTTTTAAAATTATAAATATTTTTTTTACTGGAGCGGGGATACCAATTTTTTTATTTAAAAATATGTTATACCATATATTTTCTTTTTTATTTAATTTATATTTTTTTTTTTTTATTTTGATTAACTGAGTAATTATATATAATTTTATATTACTAATATAGTGAGTAAAAGGTAGTATATTTGTATTTTTTTTTTTTTTACTTTTGTGTATAATTTTTTTCCATTCATTTATTGATATTAGAAAAGGAGTTACAGGAAAATAAAATAATCCTTTCCAAATAGAAATTTTTTTTTGTTTTTTTATAAAAAATAAATTTTTATATTGTATTATTGAAAATAATATTCCAATTTTACTTTTTTTTTTTATTTTTTTTATATAAAAAGGTTGATTATAAGAGTAATTGCAAGTATTATTCAAAGGGCATATAGAACATTTAGGATTTTTATTTGTGCAAATTAATGATCCTATATCCATCATAGACTGATTAAATTTATTAGCATGATGAATAGGAAGATATTTATTAATCAAATTCCATAATAAAATATCTAATTGTCTTTTTTTTTTATTAACTATATTAATTGCATGAAATCTTATTAAGATACGTTTTATGTTGCCATCTAAAATAGCATATCCAAAATTATATGCGAAAGATAGAATTGCTCCAGCTGTTGATTGGCCAATACCTGGTAATTTTTTTATTTCATTGATATTTTCTGGAAAAAGTCCATTATATTTTTTTTTTATAATTATAGCTGTTTTATATATATTATGTGCTCTTTGATAATATCCTAAACCACTCCACAAATACAGTATGTCATTTATGTTTGCTTTTATTAGTGATTTCATGGTAGGAAATTTTTTTTTAAATTTATTAAAATATGGAATTACTGTTTTAACTTGTGTTTGTTGCAACATAATTTCAGATATCCAAATAAGATAAATATTTTTTTTTTGCCATGGTAGATTTTTTCTTCCGTGGTGATGAAACCAATTAAGTATTTTTTGTGCAAATAACATATTTATCCTAATATTATTAATAAATTGAAATTTATAATTTATTTTATTTTTTAAAAAATTAATATTTTTTTGTTTTTAATAAAATATTTTTTTTAAATTTATATAAATATTTTTTATATTGGTGAATACTAATGTGTTCTATTAATTATCGTATTTATAAAAAAAAAAATAAGTCTTTATATACAATTAAAAGTTATGTAATTAGAAAAAGATATATGAATAAAAAAAAAAAACAATTTATATTATTAAACTGGAAAAATTATGGGATTGATTTTTGTTATACTCAATTAAATTTTTCGTTATTATTTTTTTTAAATCAAAAAATTATTGTAGAAATTGGTTTTGGTGATGGATATTCATTCATACAAAAAGTTTTAAATAATCCTCATATAAATTTTATTGGAATTGAAGTATATCCATTAAGTATTTATTCAGCTATTAAGTATGCTTGCTTATATAAAGTAAATAATTTAAAAATAATATTTCATGATGCTGTTGAAGTTTTAATGTATATGATTCCAGATTTTTCAGTATTTATTCTTCAAATTTTTTTTCCTGATCCTTGGTTTAAATTAAAACATCATAAAAGACGATTAATAAATAATAATTTTATTCACTTAATAGAAAAAAAAATAGTTTATAAGGGTTACTTACATATAAGAACTGATTGTCATTTATACTCAAATAATATATTTACTTTGATGTCACAAAATTCTATTTTTAAACGTATTTTTTTTAAAAAATTTTTCTTTCCATTACATAATATATATGTGCAAACTAAATTTGAAAAAAAAGCTATTTTATTAAATCATGATATTTTTGATTATAAATATCAATTATATTTTAAATAGTTTATGAATATTTTTTTTAATTTTATTTTAAAAATATTGACAAGAGAGAATTTAAATGTTTTTTTCCGTATTTTGTTATGATCCAATGATAATTTTTATCTATTAAATATCCTTTTTTTTTAGCTGAAAAAATTTTCTCTTGAATTATTTGTATGTTTAAATTAGTACTTTTTTCAAAACTTGAATAAGAAATAGGTTTTAATAATCTGAATTTATTTAAAAAAAATTCAAATGGAATATCTTCTTTAGGTACAATATATTTTTTTTCTGTATACTTTTTTTTTATATAAATTTCATCTCTTTTAGTTTTTATAGTACGAATAATTTTTTTATTTAATTGTGTAATTTTACCATGTGCGCCACATCCTATTCCTATATAATCACCAAAATTCCAATAGTTAAGATTATGTATACATTGATATTTTTTTTTTTTTGTAAAAGCAGATATTTCATATTGTTTATATCCTGATTTTCTTAGTATTTTTTTTCCTTTTGATCTTATTTTTTTTATATCTAAAAGAGAAGGTAATATAATATCTTGTGTATAAAATTTAGTATTTGGTTCAATATCTAGTTGATACCATGAAATATGTTCTGGTTTTAATTTTATTGCTTGTATTAAGTCACTAAGAGCTTCTTTAACAGATTGATGAGGTAATCCATAAATAATATCTATATTTAGATTTCTATTTACTATATTTTTAGTAGATTTAATAAGATCAATTACTGATTTTTTTTTATATGTTCTTTCAATTTTTTTAAGTAAATTATTATTGAATGTTTGTACGCCAATAGAAAATCTATTAATTCCGGATTGATGGTATTTTATTATTTTTTCTCTTTGATATTTGTCTGGATTGATTTCTATAGAAATTTCTATTTTTTTAGAAACTGATATAGTTTTTTTTATTTTTTGAATTAATAATTCAATTGTTTTACTCTTTAATAAACTTGGTGTTCCTCCTCCAATAAAAATTGATTTAATTGATCTATTTGAAATTATTTTTTTATCTTCTTTTAGATCTTTGATTATATGTTTTATATATTTTTCTTCTGAAATTTTTTTAGAATATTTATATGAATGGAAATCACAATATGGGCATTTTTTTATACACCAAGGTATATGAATATATAAACTAATTGGTGGTAAAATATATATTTTTTTCTTATACATAGTTTTTTAATTATAAATTTAATTTTTTAATAAAAATAGTTATATTTTTTGTATAAAATTTATTTTTATGAATAAAAATACAATTTACTTATTTTAATAAATATCCTTATTAGTTTCTAACCAACTATCAAGAATTATTTTTGCTGAAACAGAATGTATACAATGTGATTTTTTTTTTTTTAAATTTTTTTTTAATAATAATTTAGCTTCTGTTGTTGAATAATTTTCATCATGTAAATAAATATTTTTTTTAAATCGTATTTTTATTTGTTCACTAAAATTTTTTATTTTTTTATTAATGTTTTTTTTAATTCTATATGGATAACCTATAATAATATATTTGGGATTCCAATATTTTATTATATTGTTAATTTTTTCCCAAAGAGTATTTTTTTTATTATTTATAATAGATTTTATAGGAATAGAATAATTTAATTTAGTTTCAGATATAGCAACACCAATAACTTTAATACCATAATCAAAAGATAATATAATCATATTAATAATTGGATATTTTATAAGTATTTTATTATATTTTTATTTATTTAAATAAATAAAATTATTTTTTTTATATAATAAATATATCATAAATATAAAAAATTTTCTATATTTATAGAGATATGATCTAACTTAATGTGATAACATAATTATTCTCATAAAATGAATTATTTATTTATATCAGATAAATAATTTTTTATATAAATTTTTTTTTAATATATTTTTATATATAAAATTTAAATATATTTTTTATTTATTTAAAGTTTAGAATTGATATTTTTGATTATAATAGTTATCGAATCTTGACCATTGTCCATTAAATGTTAATCGAACTGTTCCAGTAGGGCCATTTCTTTGTTTTCCTATGATAATTTCTGCAATTCCTTTTAATTCACTATTTTCATGATATAATTCATCCCTATAAATAAATAAAATTAAATCAGCGTCTTGTTCTAAAGAGCCAGATTCTCTTAAATCTGAATTTACTGGTCTTTTATCAGATCTTTGTTCTAATGATCGATTTAATTGTGATAAAGCTATAATAGGAATATTAAGTTCTTTTGCCAGTGATTTTAATGTTCTTGAAATTTCAGCTATTTCTAATGTTCTATTTCCCGATAATGATGGTATTTTTATTAATTGTAAATAATCAATCATAATTAAACTTAATCCGTTATTTTCTCTATATATTTTTCTTGAACGTGAGCGTACTTCATTAGGTGTTAGACCTGATGAATCATCAATATATATGTTTTTTTTTTTTAATAAAATATTAATAGTGCTAGATATTCTACTCCATTCTTCATCATTTAATTTTCCAGTTCTAATCTTTGATTGATTTACTCTTGATAATGAAGCTAACATACGAATCATAATTTGTTCTCCGGGCATTTCTAAACTAAAAATTAAAATTGGTTTTTCATATAACATTGCTGTATTTTCACATAGATTCATAGCAAATGTTGTTTTCCCCATTGATGGTCGAGCAGCAATAATAATTAAGTCTGATTGTTGTAAACCAAATGTTTTTTTATTTAGATCATGATATCCGGTATTTAATCCAGTAATACCATTATTAGGTTTTTTTAAAAGTTTTTCAATTGATTGTATTGTGCTATCTAAAATTTTTTCGATATTCTTTGGACCTGTGTTATTTTTTTTTCGTGTTTCAGATATTTTAAATATGCTAGATTCAGCATAATCTAATAATTCCGTACTTTTTCTTCCTTTAGGGTAATATCCAGAATACGCAATATTGTGTGCTGTTAAAATAATTTCGCGTACAATTGCTCTTTCTCTGATTATTTCGGCATATGCAATAATATTAGTAATACTAGGTGTATTTTTAGAGATTTCTGCTAAGTAAGAAAATCTCCCTACATTATTTAATTCACCTTTTTGTTCTAAAGATTCTGATAATGTAATTAAATCTATTGGAGAACCTTTTTCAATTAGGTTTTTCATTTCACAGAAAATTAATTGATGTTGTCTATTATAAAAATCTTCAGCAACAATATGTTCTGAAACTATATCCCATTGTTGATTATCTAACATTAAACCACCTAGAACTGATTGTTCTGCTTCTAATGAATGAGGTGGAATTTTTAGTTTATTTATTTTTTTTTTAAAATCTATCATAAACAATAGTTTCTCTTATATAAATTTTTAAATATAAATTTAATATTATTATATAAATAATATTTTTAATATTTAATATTATTATTTATGGAAAAATTTTTATTTTTTTTATCAAAAATTTTATTTATTTTTTTAAATAAATTAAATATATTTTTTTTATTATGTATGCAATATAAAATATATAATTTCCATTTTTTTGCTTGTGGATGATTATAAAAAATATTTAACATATGTTTTATTATATGAATAATTTTATTTCCGTTTTTTTTTTCCTGATTAATATAGATCAACATTTTTTTTAAACATTTTTTTAAATTGATATTTTTTTTATAAGAAAAAATTTCTTTTTCAATTTTATGAAGTAATAATGGATTTTTATATATTTCTCTCCCCATCATAACTCCGTCTACGTTTTGTAAATGTTTTTTTATTTCTAAAATAGATTTTATTCCTCCATTAATAATAATTATTAAATCTGGTAGATCTTTTTTAATTTTATATACATAATCATAATTTAATAAAGGTATTTTGCGGTTTTTTTTAGGGCTTTGTATTTTTAAATCAGCAATTCTGGCATGAATAATAAATTTAATACAATATTTATTTTTTGATACTTTTTTAATAAAATTTTTAAGAGATTGATAATCATTTTTTTTATTAGTTCCTATTCTAATTTTAACACTTATTGGAAGAGGTACTGTGAAATATATAGATTTAATTAATTGATATACTAAAGTAGGTTTATGCATTAAACATACACCAAAATTACCTAGTTGCGCATGTTTAGATGGACAACCAATATTTAAATTTATTTCATTAAAACCCATTGAATATGCTATTTTTGCACATTTTTCAATATGTTTCGGATTACTTCCAGCTAGTTGCACTGCTATAGGGTGATTATTTTTTATTTGTTTTTTATTAAACAAGTTTCTTGAGTGTAACATTTTTTGTGTAGTAATCATTTCAGTGTATAAAAGGGTATTTTTTGTTAATTGTCGATAAAAAAATAGACAATGTTGATCCGTATATTTTAACATAGGAGCAACAGAAAATTTATTTGAGTAATTATTTTTCATGTTTTTTTTATTTGTTTTCTTATATAGATATATTAGATAATATATTAGTCTAATATAAAAGTTGTATTTTTTTTCTTTTATTTTAAAATATAATAGTTAGTTAAATAATTTTTATGTATATCTATTTCTATAATATATTTTTATATAAATAGATAATTTAATCTATATATATTTGATTTAACTAAAATAGTTAGAAGTATAAAATATTTTTATATTTTATGATATAATTTTTAATATTTATACATTTATATTCATTACATTTAGGTTAAATTTTATGGCTAGTAGAGGTGTAAATAAAGTTATTTTGATTGGTTATTTAGGGCAGGATCCAGATATACGGTATATGCCTAATGGTGGAGCGGTAGTCAATATTACTATTGCTACTTCTGATGTATGGAAAGATAAAAATACAGGTGAAACAAAAGAAAAGACTGAATGGCATAGAGTAGTTTTATTTGGAAAAATTGCTGAAATTTCAGGCCAATATTTAAAAAAGGGATCTCAAGTTTATATTGAAGGATCTTTGCAAACACGTAAATGGAAAGATCAAAATGGACTAGATCGATATACAACAGAAGTTATTGTTAGCGTTACAGGATCTATGCAAATGTTAGGTTCTCGTAATATAAACAATGTATCGAATACATCTATTGATAAAATTCAGGATATATCAAATAATAAAAATAAATCTATTAGAAAAAATAAATTATTAAATGATGATATTTCTTCAGATTATAAAAATAAATCTCATTTAGTAGATACAACATCTAAGATTGATTTTGATGATGAAGATATTCCTTTTTAATTATTGATTAATTTTTTTTATTAATATTACTGTTATTATTAAATATATTTTAATTTTAATTATCAATTTTTTTATTTTTAATAAATTTTTTTAAAATATTACAAAAAATATTAGGGTGTGATAAAAAAGGAGCATGTTTAGCGCCTTTAATAATAATAGAATTACTATTTTTATGTATATAATTTATTTTATAACATATTTCTCGAGGTACAATTTTATCTAATTCACCATATATTTTGAGTACGGGAATATTATTTGAGAGTACTTCGTTTCTTTGATCAATTTCTGTTAACCATCGATATCCTACTTCAATAGCTTTTTTTTTTGGATTAGGATATTTTTTTAAAAAAAAATTATTTATTGATAAATTTTTAATTTTTTTATCAAAAACATGTAATATAATAAACTGTTTTAAAAATTTATTGTAATTAGTAAATATATTTTTTTTTATTACTTTTAATATATTTTTTGATACACCTAACCATTCTTTTTTTTTTATGAAAAAAGGTGATGAAGTTACATGAATCATAGCAATGGTATAATTTGGATAATTTAAACTCATATAATGAGCAATAAGCCCTCCCATAGACCATCCTAACCATATTACTTTTTTTTTTATTTTTTTTAATAAATAATTAGATATTTCTTTAAAATTCATAACTGAACAATTAATACTTTTTCCAAAACCCGGTAAATCAATTATATGTAATGTAAAGGATAGTTTTAATATTGGAATAATTTTATTCCAAACAATAGAGTGTATACCCCATCCATGAAAAAAAACTATATTTATTTTTCCTTTTCCTATAATAGACCAATATATTTTTTTGTTCATTTAATTTATAAATTTTTTATTATTAATTAATATTTTTAAAACAATTTAATTAATAAAAATTTTGTATATTATTATGATTATATTAATATAAACATATTTTATTTATATTATTATACAATAACATATTATAAAGGGCAATTCTATGATTACAATTTCTAATTTAGCTGAAAAATATATTATTAAATTATTATCTAAAAAAAAAACTAAGACACATATTAGAATTTTTGTTAACTCTCCAGGTACCATGTATGCTGAATGTGGTATGGCTTATTGTGATCATCAAGATATTGATAATATAAATGATAAAGTAATATCTTTTAGTAAATTTAATATTTATATTTCTAAATCTATGCTTCCATTTTTAAAAAATGCTATTATAGACATTATAGAAAATGATTTAGGCACACAAATTACTTTAAAAGCTCCTTATGCAAAAATATTAAAAAAATCAAAAAAATTTTCTCAGCTAGAATTTAATGTAAAAAGATTTTTATCTACTAAAATTAATCCAAAACTTTTGTTACATGGAGGTTCAGTTATTTTAATTGGAATCAGTTCTACTGGTATAGCGGTTATAAAATTTTCTGGAGGATGTAATGGATGTTCTATGATAGATCAAACTTTAAAAATAGGAATAGAAAAAAGATTAACTAAGCATTTTCCTGAAATATCTGGTGTAAGTGACATTACTAATCATATATCTGGTAAACATTCATATTATTAATTAATTTTTAAATAAATAAATTTAATAAATTAAATAATAATTATATTGGTATTATTATATTAAATTTTTTCGGTGAGAAAGGGATTCGAACCCTTGATACTTTTTACAATATACACGCTTTCCAGGCATGCTCCTTAATCCACTCAGACATCTCACCTTTATAATACAATATTAATTATTCATAATATTAAAAAGTATTTTTAAAATCAAGCTTTTTATTATATTATTAAGTTTATATTAACAATTTTTATATTTTATTTTTTTAAATATTTATTTTAATTATTAAGATTTTTAATCTTTTAGTAAAAAAATAATTATATTTAATGATTATTAATGATTTTGGAAGGTATTTATGAATAAAGATAAAAAAAAAAATATTTTTTTAGTTGGTCCAATGGGAGCAGGAAAAAGCACTATTGGTCGTTATTTATCTAAATTATTAAATATGCGATTTTATGATTCTGACATTGAAATTGAAAAGAGAACTGGTGTAGATATAGATTGGGTTTTTGAGGTAGAAGGCGAATCAGAATTTCGTATACGTGAAGAAAAAATTATTAATGAATTAACCAATAAAAAAGGTATAATATTAGCTACTGGAGGAGGATCAATTTTATCATCTAAATCAAGGGATTTTTTATTTTCCAGAGGTACTGTTGTATATTTACGAGCTACTGTTAATGAACAATTAATTAGAACTAAAATTGGAAAAAAAAGACCTTTATTATCTATTAATTATAATAAAAATAAAAAAATATTACATGATTTATTTCAAATAC
This sequence comes from Buchnera aphidicola (Cinara curvipes), assembly GCF_900698915.1. NCBI lineage: Bacteria > Pseudomonadati > Pseudomonadota > Gammaproteobacteria > Enterobacterales > Erwiniaceae > Buchnera > Buchnera aphidicola. The sequence continues at coordinate 395,567 of NZ_LR217710.1, read as the reverse complement.
GCGATCCTTTATATAAAAATGTTTCTCATATTATCGTTGATACTTATAATAAAAAAATAAAATCAATTATATCTGATATTATATATCATATACGTACGAGTAATTTGTTGGATTAATGTAATAATTTTAATTTTTTAAATTAAACAAGAGTTTATATTATGATAAATAAAATACATGTAAATTTAAATTTTAATAGTTATGATATATATATTGGTAGTCAATTATTAAAGGATGAATCTATATCATCTTTTTTTTTAAGTAATAAAAATAGTGTCATTATTATAAATGAAAATGTGTATAATATTATCTTAAAAAATAAATTAAAAACTAATTTTTATAATTATATTAAAGATATAAAATTTTTTTTAATTAAAGATGGAGAGTATTACAAAAATTTTAAAACTGTTGAAAAAATAATATCTTTTTTATTAAATCAATCATACGGCCGTGATTTATCATTGATAGCCTTAGGCGGCGGAGTTATTGGTGATATTACAGGTTTTGTTGCATCAATATATCAAAGAGGAGTTAATTTTTTTCAGATTCCTACTACTTTATTAGCTCAAGTTGATGCTTCTATAGGAGGAAAAACTGGTATTAATCATTCTTTAGGAAAAAATATGATTGGTTCATTTTGGCAGCCTAAAGGTGTATTAGTTGATATTGATTTTCTTTTAACTTTACCTAAAAAACATATTATTTCAGGTATAGCTGAAATTATTAAATATGCAATTATTTTTGATAATAGTTTTTTTATATGGTTAGAAAAAAATTTATTAAAAATATTGAATTTACATGAAAATGAATTATTATTTTGTATACAAAAATGCTGTGAATTAAAAGTGCGAATTGTTGAAAATGATGAAAAAGAAAATAATTCACGAGCTTTCCTAAATTTAGGACATAGTTTTGCGCATGCTATTGAAACTTATACAGGTTATGGAAAGTGGTTACATGGTGATGCTGTTTCAGTTGGTATTATAATGGCATCATATTTATCTTTTCAGTTAAATATTTTGAAAGAAGATGATTTATTTAGAATAATAAAAATTTTTCATAATATTGGTTTACCAACAACAGGACCTAAAAATATGAAACCAAATGACTATCTTTTTTTAATGTTACGAGATAAGAAAGTATTAAATGGAGTTATTCGTTTGATTTTACCTATTACTATTGGTAAAGTAAAAATTTTTTCTTCTATAGATCAAAACGTTCTTTTAGAATCTATTAAAAAATTTCAAAAAAAATATATTTTTTAAAAAATTAATTAATCTATTTATTATACATTATAATTATTTATAATTTTATTTTTATAAATATTTTTCATTAAAAATTATATATTAACTGTTATAATATAGGAAGTGTATGAAAAAGTTTTTAATTGTTCCATCAATTTTATCTGCAAATTTTTGTAATTTAGAAAATGATATACGGAAAGTTTTACATGCTGGTTGTAATCTTATTCATTTTGATGTAATGGATAATCATTATGTTCCTAATCTTACTATGGGTCCTATAATATTACAATCTATAAAAGATAATAAAATTCCAGTTCAAATTGATGTACATTTAATGGCTTCTCCCGTAGATTCTTTAATTTCCTTATTTTCTAATTTAAATGTAAAATTTATAACTATTCATCCTGAAACTACTAATCATTTAGATAAAACTATACGACTTATCAAAAATATCGGTTGCGGAGTTGGTATTGCTTTAAATCCTGCAACTTCTTTAAATTTTTTAGATTATATACTTGATGAATTAGATTTAATATTAGTAATGACAGTTAACCCTGGTTTTGGAGGACAGTTTTTTTTAAAGCACATTTTAAAAAAAATCAAATATATACGTTATTTAATTAATAAAAGAAAAAGAAATATTTTATTATCGGTAGATGGAGGGATTAATTTATCAAATTTTTCAAGTGTTATACATTCAGGTGCTGATATTTTAGTAATTGGATCAGCTATTTTTAACTCTCATGATTGTATACAAACTATAGAAGATTTTAAAAATATTTTAATTTGATTTTATAGTTTATATAAATATGTACTCTATACATTTTAAAAAATATTTTTTAAGGGTTTTTTATATATGTTATATTTTAAAAAAAAAGATATTATGTTTACAGGCATTCAACCAACTGGTTTACTTACTTTGGGAAATTATTGTGGAACTATGTATAGATGGAGAAATATTCAGAAAGATTATCAATGTTTTTTTTGTATTGCTGATTTACATTCATTAACTACTTTTAAAATAGATAATTCAAAATATTGTTTTTCTAGTAATATTTTGGATATGGTAGCTTTATATTTATCATGTGGTGTAGATCCTACTAATAGTGTAATTTTTTTACAATCTCACGTGTATACACATAGTCAATTATATTGGATTTTGAGTAATTTTGTTTATTTTGGTGAATTGTCTCGTATGACACAATTTAAGAAAAGATTATTATATAATAATACTCAAATTAATTTGTCTTTATTTTCTTATCCTGTTTTAATGGCTGCTGACATTTTATTATATAATACTAATTGTGTTTCTGTTGGTTTAGATCAAAAACAACATATAGAATTAGTAAAAAAAATTGCTCTTCGTTTTAATTCTATATATGAAAATATTTTTATTATACCAGATATTTTAATAGAATCAATAGGATCTAAAATTATGGCTTTACAAAATCCTAAAAAAAAAATGTCTAAATCAGATATAAATGTAGATAATACAATTTTTTTATTAGATAAAATAGATGTTATATGTTTAAAGATAAAACAATCATTAACAGATTCTGATAACCCACCTCAAATTGTATTTAATCCTAAAAAAAAACCAGGTATTTCTAATTTATTATCAATTTTTTCATCTCTAACAAATACTGATATTTCTATATTAGAAAAAAGATTTAAATTTTATCAATATTCTAGTTTTAAAAAAATATTATCAGATGTTATTTGTGATACAATTTTTAAGATACAACAATCATATATCTATTTTAGAAAAAACGAAGATTATTTAATTGATATTTTAAAGTCTGGAAAAAAGACTGCATTGAATTATAGTAAAAATAATTTAAAGAAAATTTTTAGTGTATTAAATTTAGTATAATTAATATAATAATATTTTAAAAAAAAATAATAATTTTTTTATTTTTAAATAAAAAAAATTTATATCTTTTAAATATAATTTCATTATTTTTATGAATATATATTTATATTATTAATCTTAATTAATTATTGAAAATTAAATATTTATAGTTATAAACATAATATATTTTATTTTTTTTATATAAATTCAATTAATTATGGTATTAATATGAACTTTATTCTTTTTGTATCTGGACCACCTTATGGAACTCAGAATTCTATAACCGCTTTTTTATTTGTTAAATCTATTCTTTTTTTAAATCACCATATAAAAAAAATTTTTTTTTATGCTTCGGGTGTATATAATGCTAATGCTATGATTTCACCACCCATAAATGAATTTAATATATTAAAAGGATGGCTAAATTTAAAAAAAAAATATAATTTGAAATTGTGTATTTGTCCTGGTTCTGCTTATAGACGGGGGATATTATTAGATAAATCTATTATTAAACCTAAATATATTCAAGAAATTTATTCATCTTCATTTAACTTAACTAGTTTAAATGAATTATCTTATTCTATAAATAATTGTGATCGTATTATACAATTCTAATTTTAAATAAAGTTCAACCTAATGAAATCTATTGCTTTTGTTTTTTCTAAAGCTCCATATGGAAATAGTATAGGTAGAGAAGGATTAGATTTTATTTTATCTTTTTCCTTATTTAGTAATAAAATTTCTTTGTTTTTTATTGATGATGGTGTATTTCAATTAATGAAATATCAAAAACCAAGTTTAATTAAATTACATAATTATTCTCTTTCTTTTAAGATTCTATCATTATATGATATAAAAGATTTTTTTTTTGTAAAGATTCTGCTTATCAGAGAGGATTAAAAGATAATGATAAATTTTTATTACCGGTAAAATTTTTAAATAGTTTTTGTATTCAAAAAAAAATTAATAAATTTGATTTTATTTTTAAGTGGTGATAATAAAAAATTTATGTTACATATTTTATTAAATTCTCCGTATGATATATCTATATCATCTTTGTTTTCATTTAGTTCTGAATATGATGATTTAATTTGTCTTCAGGATGGTGTGATATTAGGAGTTATAAATAATATTTTTTTAGAAAAATTTTATAAAAATTTTAATTTAATTTATTTTTTAGAAGATGATTTATCTGCTAGAGGTTTATTAAAATTAGCTAAAAAAAATAATTTAATTATGACTAACTATTATAGTTTTGTATTATTAACATTAAGTCATAACAGAAATATGACTTGGTAATTATTTTAAAAGTTAAAATTAATATAATTTATATTGAGTAATTTTTATTATTACTACTTTATTCGGTATAATATTTTTAATAATTTTAATATTAAAAATAGAGTATTTAGGAGAATATATGTCTACCATTAATCAATTAGTACGTACTCCTAGAGTACGAAAATTAGTAAAAAGTAATGTTCCTGCTTTATCTGGCTGTCCTCAAAAAAGAGGAGTCTGTACCAGAGTATATACTACCACACCTAAAAAACCAAATTCTGCATTAAGAAAAGTTTGTCGTGTTCGATTAACTAATGGTTATGAAGTAACAGCTTATATTGGAGGAGAAGGTCATAATTTACAGGAACACTCAGTTATTTTAATACGCGGAGGAAGGGTAAAAGATTTACCTGGTGTACGATATCATGTAGTTAGAGGTTCTTTAGATTGTTCAGGTGTTAAGGATCGAAAAAAAGGTCGATCTAAATATGGTGTTAAAAAATTAAAAACATAGATATTTTAAAGGAGTGTATATATGCCTCGTCGTCACATAATAGGACAGCGTAAAATTTTACCAGATCCTAAATTTTCTTCAGATTTATTAGCTAAATTTATTAATATATTAATGATTGATGGTAAAAAGTCTATTGCTGAAAATATTGTTTATTCAGCCTTATCAAATTTATCCAAAAAAATGAAAAAAAAAGAATTAGATGTTTTTACATCAGCATTAGATAATGTAAAACCGCTTGTAGAAGTAAAATCACGTCGTGTTGGAGGATCTACTTATCAGGTTCCAGTAGAAGTTCGTCCAGTCAGAAGAAATGCTTTAGCAATGAGGTGGATTGTAGAAGCTGCTCGTAAACGTACTGATAAGTCTATGTCAATACGTTTAACTAATGAATTAGCAGATGCTATAGAAAATAAAGGTTCAGCTGTACGTAAACGTGAAGAGGTTCATAAAATGGCTGATGCAAATAAAGCATTTGCACATTATCGTTGGTAATTTTATTTATAAAAATATTTTTATATATATAAATATATAAAATTATTTTATTACGGATCTTATATTAATAAGAGGATTTTTATGGTACGTATAACACCTGTTACTCAATATCGAAATATTGGTATTAGTGCACATATTGATGCAGGTAAAACAACTACGACTGAACGTATATTGTTTTATACTGGCGTTAATCATAAAATTGGAGAAGTTCATGACGGCGCTGCTACTATGGACTGGATGGTGCAAGAACAAGAAAGAGGGATTACAATAACTTCTGCAGCAACAACTACTTTTTGGTCAGGAATGGCTAATCAATTTTTATCACATCGAATTAATATTATTGATACTCCAGGTCATGTTGATTTTACAATTGAAGTCGAAAGATCAATGAGAATATTAGATGGAGTAGTAATGATTTACTGTGCTGTTGGAGGAGTTCAACCTCAATCAGAGACGGTGTGGAGACAGGCAAATAAATATAAAGTACCAAGAATTGCTTTTATAAATAAAATGGATAGAATGGGAGCGGATTTTTTTAAAGTTGTTAATCAAATCCGTACACGTTTACACACTATAGCTGTTCCAATTCAGTTATCTATTGGTTCTGAAGAAAATTTTTTAGGTATTGTTGATTTAGTAAAAATGAAAGCAATAAAATGGTCTCAAAAAGATCAAGGTATAACATTTAAATATTATGAAATTCCAAAAGAGTTATTATCTATTTCTAAAAAATGGCATGTAAATTTAGTTGAAATTGCAGCTGAAGCAGATGATGATTTAATGGAAAAATATTTACAAAATGAAGATTTGAATGAACAAGATATTAAAAAAGGATTAAGAAAAAGAGCATTAAATAATGAAATTACTTTAATAACTTGTGGTTCTGCATTTAAAAATAAGGGTGTACAGGCTTTATTAGATGCTGTTATTGAATATTTACCTTCACCTAAAGATATTGATGAAATTAAAAATTTTATAAAAGATAAAAAAAAGACTGTTTTATTTAGAAGTTCTAATGACAAACAACCTTTTTCTGCTCTTGCGTTTAAAATTGCATCCGATGCTTTTGTTGGAAACTTAACTTTTTTTCGTGTTTATTCGGGTGTTGTTCGATCAGGTGATGTAGTATTAAATTCAGTGAAATCACATACTGAAAGATTTGGTAGAATTGTACAAATGCATGCGAATAAACGTGAAGAAATAAAAGAAGTTAGAGCTGGAGATATTGCTGCTGCAATTGGTTTAAAAAATGTTACTACTGGTGATACATTATGTGATGTAAATCATCCAATTATTTTAGAAAAAATGGATTTTCCTGAACCAGTTATTTCTATTGCAGTTGAACCTAAAACTAAAGTTGATCAGGAAAAAATGGGTTTAGCTTTAAATAGATTAGCTAAAGAAGATCCTTCATTTAAAGTATGGACAGATAATGAATCTAATCAAACAATTATAGCTGGTATGGGAGAGTTACATTTAGAAATTATTGTTGATCGAATGAAACGTGAATTTAATGTTGATGCTAATATAGGTAAACCGCAAGTTGCTTATCGTGAAACGATTTTAAATAAAGTAATAGATGTTGAAGGTAAACATATTAAGCAATCTGGAGGTAGAGGACAGTATGGGCATGTTGTAATTGATATTTTTCCGTTGAAACCAAATGAATCAGGTTATTCTTTTATTAATGATATTAAAGGGGGGGTTATACCAGGAGAATATATTTCTTCTATTGATAAAGGTATTCAGGAACAATTAAAGTCTGGTCCTTTAGCTGGATATCCTGTTGTTGATATTGGAGTACGATTACATGATGGATCATATCATGATGTTGATTCTTCAGAACTTGCTTTTAAATTAGCTGCTTCATATGCATTTAAATCAGCATTTAAACAAGCAAATCCAATTTTATTGGAACCTATTATGCAAGTTGAGGTAGAGACACCTGAAGAATATATGGGTGATGTAATTGGTGATATTAATCGTCGTCGAGGAATTATTGAAGGTATGGTTGATGATTTAATAGGCGGAAAAAATATTAAAGCATATATTCCTTTATCTGAAATGTTTGGATATGCTACTGATTTACGGTCTCAAACTCAAGGAAGAGCTTCTTATTCTATGGAATTTATAAAGTATACAGAAGCTCCTAGTTCAATTTGTGATACTATTATCTCTAAGAGAAAATATTAATAATATTTTTTATATATTTTTTATTTTTAAAAAATAAGTTTATTAATAAAGGAAAAAATAATGTCAAAAGAAAAGTTTAATCGTTCTAAACCTCATATTAATGTTGGAACTATTGGTCATGTAGATCACGGGAAAACTACTTTAACAGCAGCTATAACTACTGTTTTATCAAAAAGATTTGGTGGTAAGGCTTGTGCTTTTGAACAAATTGATAATGCTCCAGAAGAAAAAGCTAGAGGTATTACAATTAATACTTCACATGTTGAATATGATACAGAAGTTCGTCATTATGCTCATGTTGATTGTCCTGGACATGCTGATTATATAAAAAATATGATTACTGGTGCAGCTCAAATGGACGGAGCGATTTTAGTAGTAGCAGCTACTGATGGTCCTATGCCTCAAACCAGAGAACATATTTTATTGGGAAGACAGGTAGGAGTTCCACATATTATTGTTTTTTTAAATAAATGTGACATGGTTGATGATGAAGAACTATTAGAATTAGTTGAAATGGAAGTGCGTGATTTATTAACACAGTATGATTTTCCAGGAGACGACATTCCTATTATACGCGGATCAGCTTTAAAAGCGCTGGAAGGAGATAAAGTTTGGGAAGATAAAATTATTGAGTTAGCAAATTATTTAGATAAATATATTCCTATACCAGTTAGAGCTATTGATGAACCATTTTTATTGCCAATAGAAGATGTTTTTTCTATTTCTGGTCGCGGTACAGTTGTAACTGGTCGTATTGAGCGTGGTATTATTAAAGTTGGTGAAGAAATTGAAATTGTTGGAATTAAACCTACTACTAAAACGATATGTACTGGTGTTGAAATGTTTCGTAAGTTGTTAGATGAAGGTCGTGCAGGAGAAAATGTTGGTGTTTTATTACGGGGAACAAAACGGGATGATATTGAACGTGGTCAGGTTTTATCTAAACCGGGAACTATTCATCCTCATTTGAAATTTGAATCTGAAGTTTATGTTTTATCAAAAGAAGAAGGTGGAAGACATACTCCTTTTTTTAAAGGTTATCGCCCTCAGTTCTACTTTAGAACAACTGATGTTACCGGTTCTATTGAGCTTCCTGATAATGTTGAAATGGTTATGCCTGGAGATAATATAAAAATGATAGTAACATTAATACATCCTATTGCTATGGCTGAAGGATTACGTTTTGCGATTCGAGAAGGCGGTAGAACAGTCGGAGCTGGTGTAGTTGCAAAAGTAATTGCATAATATTAATATAAATTTTATTATATATCAATATTTTGACATTTTGTCAAGAATAGAGTATTTCTCTTTTCTTGACATATATATATAAATATTATGTAGTATTTGTTTTAGTGAAAAGTAATAATTATTTATAAAATTGTTACATAAAAATATTTAATCTGTTGTTTTTTTTGAAAAATAAATTATTATTTGAATAATTTTATTAATTAAATTAAATTGATAAAATAGAATTTACTTAAATAAGGAGTTCTGTGTTTATGCCCGGTCAGAGAATTCGTATTCGTTTAAAAGCTTTTGATTATCGTTTAATTGATCAATCTACAGCAGAAATTGTAGATACAGCAAAACGTACTGGAGCTAAAGTATTGGGACCAATTCCTTTACCTACTCGAAAAGAGAGATTTACCATTTTAGTTTCACCTCATGTAAATAAAGATGCTCGTGATCAATATGAAATTAGAACTCATAAAAGATTAATTGACATTATACAACCTACAGAAAAAACTGTTGATGCATTGATGCGTTTAGATCTTGCTGCAGGAGTTGATGTACAAATTAGTTTAGATTAACATAAAAATATTATATAAAATTAATTTTCAATTAAGAAAGGCAAATAGTAATGATAGGTCTAGTTGGTAAAAAATTAGGAATAACACGTATTTTTATGAATGATGGTGCGTCTATTCCTGTAACATTAATTGAAGTTCTTGATAATACTATTGTACAAATTAAATCATTGAATAATGATAAATATGAATCTATTCAATTAACTACAGGTATTAAAAAAAAAAATAGTATTTTAAAACCTGAATTAGGTCACTACATGAAATATAAAGTACCTATTGGTAGAGGGTTATGGGAATTTAGATGTAATGATTCATCAAAATTTAAATGTGGTCAAAAAATAACTATAAATTTATTTAATGGTATAAAAAAAGTAGATGTAACAGGTATTTCTAAAGGTAAGGGTTTTTCTGGTACAGTAAAACGTTGGAATTTTAGTATGCAAGATGCTACTCATGGAAATTCTTTATCTCATCGTGTTCCCGGTTCTATTGGTCAAAATCAAACTCCAGGTCATGTCTTTAAAGGTAAAAAAATGTCAGGTCATTTAGGTAATAAACGTACTACAATGCAAAATTTATGTATTATAAAAATAGATGACCTAAAAAAAATAATATTTATTAAAGGATCTATTCCTGGTTGTATTGGAAGTAATGTATTAATTAAACCAGCAATTAAGAATAAATAAAGGAAGGGGGGTAAAAAAATATGGAATTAATGTTTCAAGGTACAGATGAATCATGTTGTTTATCCGAACGTATTTTTAACGTTTCTTTTAATGAGCCTCTTATTCATCAAATTGTAGTTACATACTTGGCTCGTAAAAGACAAGGGAGTAAAGCTCAGAAAAGTAGATCAGAAGTATCAGGTTCAGGTAAAAAACCCTGGAGACAAAAAGGTACAGGTAGAGCTCGTTCAGGATCTTTAAGAAGTCCTATTTGGAGATCAGGAGGAGTTACTTTTGCAGCTAAACCTAAAAAATATTTTTTAAAAGTAAATAAAAAAATGTATAAAGGTGCTATAAAAAGTATTTTTTCAGAATTGATTCGACAAAATCGTTTATTTTTATTTAAAGATTTTTTAATTGAATCTCCAAAAACAAAAATATTATTGAAAAAATTAAAATTAATGAATTTTATTCGAGCTTTAATTATTACTGATGATATAAATAAAAATTTATTATTTGCATCTAGAAATTTATATTCTATATGTGTTTTGGATGTAAAATCGATTAATCCCATTAGTTTAATATCATATGAAAATATATTAATTACTTTTTCAGCGATTAAAAAAATTGAGGTTATGTTGCAATGATTTATACAGAAAAATTATTAAAAGTACTTTTATCACCTCATATTTCTGAAAAAACATCAGATAATATGAAAAAGAATAATACAGTAGTATTAAAAGTATTAAAAAATTCTACTAAATTTGAAATTAAATCAGCTGTTGAAAAATTTTTTCAAGTCCGAGTATATAAAATTAATACTTTAATAGTAAAAGGAAAAAGAAAACGTCAGAAAAATAAATTATGTAAACGTAATGATTGGAAGAAAGCATATGTGATTTTACAATCTGGTCAAAATTTAGAATTTTTAGGTCATTCAACACAATAATGATGAAAAGGAGGTTATGTGGCAATTATAAAATGTAAACCAACATCTCCTGGTAGACGTCATGTAATAAAGGTAGTGCATTCTAATTTATATAAAGGTCGACCATATGCACCTTTATTACAGAAAAAGATTAAAACGGGCGGAAGAAATAATTACGGTCGTATTACAACACGTCATATTGGTGGTGGGCATAAACAATTATATCGTTGTATTGATTTTAAAAGGTATAAAGATAATATTAAAGGTATAGTTAAAAGAATTGAATATGATCCTAATAGATCATCGAATATTATTTTAATATTATATAAAGATGGTAGTAGAAGTTATATTTTAGAACCTAAAGGTATTCAAGTTGGTGATATTGTTGAATCTGGAAATTTAGTACCGATTAAAATAGGAAATACTTTACCCTTAAAAAATATTCCTATTGGTACTATTATACATAATATTGAAATGAAATCTGGTAAAGGGGGTCAAATTGCTCGATCTGCTGGAAATTATGCTCAGTTAATTTCTAAAGAAAATAAGTATGCAGTTATACGATTACGTTCTGGAGAATTAAGAAAAATTCATACGGAATGTCGTGCAACTATAGGAGAAGTAGGTAATGCAGAACATATGTTACGTATCTTAGGAAAAGCTGGTGCCTCTCGTCGATATGGTATTAGACCTACAGTACGTGGTACTGCAATGAACCCGGTAGATCATCCTCATGGAGGTGGTGAAGGTAGAAATTTTGGTAAACATCCAGTTAGTCCTTGGGGAATGAAAACAAAAGGTAAAAAAACTAGAAGAAATAAAAGAACTGAAAAATTTATTGTACGCCATAGAAATAAATAACTATATAGGGGAAAAGTATATGCCTCGATCTCTTAAAAAAGGTCCTTTTATTGATGTACATTTATTAAAAAAGATTCAAAATTCATTACAAGAAGAAAAAAAAAAAGCAGTTCGTACATGGTCTAGACGTTCTACAATTTTTCCTAATATGATTGGTTTAACAATATTAGTACATAATGGTCGTAAACACATTCCAGTATTTATTACTGAAGAAATGGTTGGTCATAAATTAGGAGAATTTTCTATTACAAGAACTTATAGAGGGCATACTGCAGATAAAAAAATTAAAAACACTACTTAAATAAAACTAAAAAGAAAATAATATGAATATATTAGCTAAATATAACCAAATTCGTTCTTCAGCTCAAAAAATACGTTTAATTACAAATATTATTCGTGGCAAAAATGCACTATTATCATTACAAATTTTATCAAATTTAAATAAAAAATCAGCTATTTTAGTTAAAAAATTATTAAATTCAGCTTTATCGAATGCTGAACATAATTATAATTGTGATACAAAAATATTAATTATTTCAAAAATTTTTGTTAATAGTGGTAGTAGTATGAAACGTATGATGCCAAGAGCAAAAGGTAGAGCTGATAGAATTTTAAAAAGAACAAGTCATCTTACAATTATTTTATCTGATGCTATTTATTCGGAGGGGAACTAATGGGTCAAAAAGTACATCCTAATGGAATGCGATTAGGTGTTATTAAATCATGGAATTCTTTTTGGTTTGCTGGTAAAAAAGAATTTTCAAATTATATAGATAATGATTTTAAAGTTCGTAGTTTTATAATGAAAAAATTAATAAAAGCCTCAATATCTAAAATTGTTATTGAACGTCTTTCAAAAAGTATTAAATTAACTATATATACAGCAAGACCTGGTATTGTAATTGGAAAAAAAGGAGAAGATGTTGAAAAATTACGTATAGAAATTTCTAAGTTAACTAATGTGCCAGCACAAATAAATATTTCTGAAATTCGTAAACCAGAATTAGATGCAAAATTAGTAGCAGATAACATTGCATCTCAGTTAGAAAGAAGAATTATGTTCAGAAGAGCTATGAAACGATCAGTTCAAAATGCTATTCGTCAAGGAGCAAAAGGTATTAAAGTAGAAGTAAGTGGACGCTTAGGAGGGGTGGAAATTGCTCGTAGAGAATGGTATAGAGAAGGAAGAGTCCCCTTACATACATTAAGAGCAGACATTGAATATAATACTTCAGAAGCGCATACTACATATGGAATAATTGGAGTAAAAGTATGGATTTTTAAAGGTGAAATATTAGATGGAATGGTTTTTGCTCAAAAAAAAGATAAAAAGAAATTTAGTTCAGTGAAAAAAAATTCTCGAAGAAGTCGAAGATAAATTACGGAGATTTATATATGTTGCAACCAAAACGTACAAAATTTCGAAAAATGCATAAAGGAAAAAATAGAGGTTTATCTATTGATAATAAAATAAGTTTTGGCACATATGGTTTAAAAGCTCTTACTCGAGGAAGATTAACTTCTAGGCAAATTGAATCTGCTCGTAGGACTATTACACGTTCTGTAAAACGTCAAGGAAAAATGTGGATTCGTATTTTTCCAGATAAACCTATTACACAAAAACCTTTAGAAGTTCGTATGGGAAAAGGTAAGGGTAATGTAGAATATTGGGTTGCTTTAGTACAACCCGGAAAAATATTATATGAAGTTAATGGTATTTCAGAACAAGAATCTCGTTATGCATTTAAACTAGCTTCATCAAAATTACCTATTAAAACTATTTTTGTATCTAAAACGGTAATGTAACTATGAATATGATAATACAAAAAAATATTTTACAGAAAGATTTAGAAGAGAAATTACTTGAATTATTAAAAGAACAATTTAATATGCGATTGCAATTATCTTCAGGAAAGTTAAAAAAGACACATTTGATACGAAAAGTCAGAAAAGATATTGCACGTATTAAAACTTTATTAACAGATCGGATAAATAATATATCATGAATCAGAAAAAAAATATTTTACAAGGTCGTGTAATTAGTAATAAAATGCAAAAATCTATTATTGTTGTTGTTATTCGTAGAATTAAACATTCTATTTATAGAAAATTTATAAAAAAAAGAACAAAATTATGTGTACATGATGAGAAAAATATTTGTAATATTGGTGATTTAGTTGAAATTTGTGAATATCGACCAATATCTAAAACAAAATCTTGGATTTTATTAAAAATATTGGAAAAATCTATAATTTAAAAATTTTTTATTTTTTATAACCGGAAGGCATGATAATTGCATTTATGGTTAAGTTTCATGTCTTCTATTAATTTATTAATAATTAATATTATTATATTTTTTAAAAATATTATTAAATAAATTTAAAATTTAAGGATTATATAATATGATACAAGTACAAACAATTTTACATGTTGCTGATAATTCTGGTGCTCGTTTAGTTATGTGTATAAAAGTTTTAGGTGGTTCACGACGACGTTATGCTCGTATTGGTGATATAATAAAAGTAGCTATTAAAGAAGCAATTCCTCGTAGTAAAGTAAAGAAAGGTGATGTTATGAAAGCAGTTATTGTGCGTACTAAAAAAGGAATTCGTAGATTAGATGGATCTATGATTTGTTTTGATAGTAATGCATGTGTTATTTTAAATGATACTACAGGACAACCTATTGGTACACGTATATTTGGTCCTGTAACACGAGAATTAAGAACAGAATCATTTATGAAAATTATTTCTTTGGCACCAGAGGTTTTATAAAAGGAAATTAATAATGTCTGCTAAAATTCGTTTTAATGATTTAGTTATAGTTTTAACTGGTAAAGATAAAGGTAAAACGGGTGTAGTTAAAAAAATTTATCGTAATAATAATATGGTTGTTGTGAGTGGAATTAATATAATTAAAAAGCATCAAAAATCTGTACCAGAAAAAAAACAGGCTGGCGGAATTATTTTACAAGAAGCGCCTATTCATATTTCTAATTTATCTATTTTTAATAAAAAACTTAATAAAGCAGATAAAGTAGAATTTTTTTGGACTTCAGGAAAAAAAATACGTCGATATAAATCTAATCACGAATCATTTTAACTTAATATAAGAGGTATATCTATTATGTGTAGATTACGGAGTTTTTATATTACTGATGTTATTCCAAAATTAATGAATAAATTTAATTATTCTACAATAATGGCAGTTCCTAAAATTAAAAAGATTACTTTAAATATGGGTGTAGGAAAATCAATTACAGATAAAAAAATATTGGATTACGCAATAAATGATTTAACTCAAATTTCTGGACAAAAACCAGTAATTACTGTTGCCAAGAAATCTATTGCAACTTTTAAAATTCGAAAAGGATACCCAGTAGGATGCAAGGTTACTTTAAGAGGAAAGAGACAATGGGATTTTTTTGATAAATTAATTACTATTGCAATACCGAGAATACGTGATTTTAGAGGAATGTCTCGTAAATCATTTGATGGTAGAGGTAATTATAGTTTAGGTATTCGAGAACAAATTATTTTTCCTGAAATTAATTATGAAAAAATTGATTCTATTAGAGGTATGAATATTACAATTACTACTAATGCTCAATCCAATCAAGAAGGCGAATCTTTACTTTCCGCTTTTAATTTTCCTTTTCAAAAATAATATTATATAGGTAGAATTATATGGCTAAACAATCTATGAAAGCAAGAGAAATTAAAAGAGTTAAATTAGCATTAAAATATTATGCTATACGATCTCAACTAAAGAATATTATTAAATCTAAATATTCTTCAGATAAAGAACGTTGGAATGCTATGTTAAAATTACAAACATTACCTAGAGATTCTAGTCCTTCCAGACAACGTAATCGTTGTCGACAAACTGGACGTCCTCATGCTTTTTTGAGAAAATTTGGATTAAGTCGTATGAAATTACGTGAATCTGCTATGAGAGGAGAAATACCAGGTTTAACTAAAGCTAGTTGGTAAAAAATTATATTAATTATTTTTTTAATTATTTTTTATTATTAAATAAGGAGTACTATAATGAGTATGCAAGATCCAATATCTGATATGTTAACTTGTATTCGTAATGGTCAAAATTCGAATAAAATTTTTGTCACTGTTCCTTTTTCTAAAGTAAAAGAAAATATTATAAGAGTATTAAAATATGAAGGATATATCTATAATTATAAAATAAAGAAAATTAATAATTTAGAATTAAAAATTTTTTTAAAATATTATAATGGAAAATCTGTTATTGAGCATATTTCTAGAATAAGTCGCCCAAGTTTACGTAAATATTGTAATAAACATAATTTACCTGTAGTAATGAATAATTTAGGTATTGCAGTTATTTCTACTTCTAGGGGAGTTATGACTGATCGTGTTGCAAGAGAAAAAGGTTTAGGTGGAGAAATTATATGTTACGTAAATTAATATCATTAATTTATATAAATAGAGGAATTTAAATAATGTCTCGTGTAGCAAAATCACCTATAGTTATTCCTAAAAATGTAACTATTACATTAGATAATTTAGAGATTATAATTAGCGGTCCATTAGGTTCATTAAAACGTGTAATTCATATTTGTGTAAAAATTATAAAAAAAGATAACTGTTTATTTTTTTCACATAATCATTCTTCTGAATCATATGGTTGGATGCAAGCAGGTACTTGTCGTTCTTTAATATATATGATGATTATTGGTGTTACTATTGGTTTTAAAAAACAATTAAATTTATTTGGTATTGGTTATCGTGTTATAATAAAAGAAAATAATATTCTAAAATTATATTTAGGTTTTTCACATCCTGTTTTTTATAAACTTCCAAATTCAATAAAGGCAATTTTATTACCTCAAAATGAAATTATTTTATCTGGAATAGATAAACAGCTTGTAGGGCAAGTAGCAGCTAATATACGATCTTATCGTATTCCTGAGCCTTATAAAGGAAAAGGTATTCGTTATTTCAATGAAGTAGTTCGTATTAAAGAGGCAAAAAAGAAGTAAAATGAAAGGAAAAATAAATAAAAGATATTCCCGTATTAGACGATATACAAAAGTAAGAAAGAAAATACAAAGTAATTGTACTTTTCGTTTAGTGGTACATCGAACTTCAAGACATATTTATGCGCAAATTATTTCATATAATAAATCTGTTATTTCCGTATGTGCATCTACATTAGAATTTAAAAAATTAAAAATACAAAATATATACACAGGCAATAAAGTATCTGCTAAATTAATAGGGCAGTTGATTGCTAAAAGAGCTTTGAAAAAAGGTATACAAACAGTTTCTTTTGATCGTTCTGGTTTTAAATATCACGGTAGAGTAAAAGAATTGGCTGAATCAGCGCGTATATCTGGTTTAGTTTTTTAATAAAAAAAGGAAGTATATATGAATTTTGATAAAAAATTATCTATAGATTTAAAGGAAAAATTAATTTCTGTAAATAGAGTTTCAAAAACAGTAAAGGGAGGCAGGATTTTTTCTTTTACTGCTTTGACTGTAGTAGGTAATGGTAATGGAAAAGTTGGTTTTGGATACGGGAAAGCAAAGGAAGTACCCGCAGCTATTCAAAAAGCTATGGAAAAAGCACGAAAAAATATGATTACTATTCCGTTATTTCAGAAAACTATACAACACTCTGTATATGGTTCGCATACAGGTTCTAAGGTATTTATGAAACCAGCATCAGAAGGTACTGGTATTATTGCTGGAGGTGCAATGAGATCGATATTAGAGGTAGTTGGCATTCATAATATTTTAGCTAAAATATATGGATCTACTAATCCAATTAATGTAGTTCGAGCAACTATAGATGGTTTGAAAAAAATCAGATCACCTAAAATGATTGCTAAAAAATTAGGTAAATCTATTACTAACTTTTAAATATATGGTGTATTCATATTTATGAAAAAAATTTTTATAACACAAATAAAAAGCCAGATTGGTCGTTTACCTAAACATATAGCAACTATGAAAGGACTAGGTTTACGTTATATTGGTGATACTGTAGAAAGAGAAGATACTGGTTCAGTTAGAGGTATGATAAGACAGGTTTTTTACATGATATCTATAAAGAAAGGAGATAAATTATGTATTTAAATACAATATCAAATTCTATATATAAAAATAAAAAAAGAAAACGTATATGCAGAGGAATTGGTTCAGGTTTTGGAAAAACTGGAGGAAGAGGACATAAAGGTCAAAAATCTAGATCTGGTGGAAAAATTCGAAAAGGATTTGAAGGGGGTCAAACACCTTTGTATAGAAGACTTCCAAAATTTGGTTTTGTTTCTAAAAAAAAAATACTTGTTGATGAAATTAGATTATTTGAATTAAACAACTTATCTAGTGTATCTACTATAAATTTGTCTGTTTTAAAAAAAATAAATTTAATTAAAAAAAATATTAAATATGTTAAAATTATTAAAGTAGGAAATATTAAGAGACCTATAATTGTTTCTGGTTTGTCTGTTACTAAAGGAGCTCGTTTATGTATTGAATTAGCAGGAGGAAAGATTAATAATTAAATATATAATAATATTATTAAACTATTTTTTATTAATAGAAAATCAATTATGTCTACATTATATAACTTAAAAAAAAGAATTCTACTTGTTTTTATAGCAATTATAATATTTCGTATCGGTTCTTTTATTCCTATCCCCGGTATAGATATAAAGATTTTAGAACAATTTTTTTTTCATAAAAATAGTTCTGTGTTAACAATATTCAATATGTTTTCTGGAGGCTCTTTAAATAGAGCATCGATATTTGCATTAGGAGTTATGCCTTATATTTCCTCTTCTATAATAATTCAATTATTAACTTTTATTATTCCTTATTTAAGTAATTTAAAAAAAGAAGGAGAAATAGGAAAAAAAAAAATTAATCAATATACTAAATATTTAACCTTATTATTATCAACTATTCAATCTATTAGTGTAGTATCTGGATTACCTTTTCTTCCTGGTATGAATAATCTTGTAATGTGTACAGATCGTTATTTTTATTTTCTTTCTATTATAAGTTTAGTTACAGGAACAATGTTTTTAATGTGGCTTGGAGAATTTATTACTGAAAAAGGTTTAGGAAACGGTATTTCTTTAATTATTTTTTCAGGTATAGTTTCTAGTTTACCGGTTTCTGCTATACAAACATTAAAAGTTATGAAAATTAATAATTTTAATTTTTTATATATATTATTAATTTCTTTTATAATGATTTCTGTAATTTTTATAGTAGTATTTATTGAAAAAAGTCAACGTAAAATTACTGTATGTTATGCTCGCCGTCAACAAGGTCATCGTATGCATTCTGCACATAATAGTTATTTACCTTTAAAATTAAATATGGCTGGTGTAGTGCCCGTAATTTTTTCTTCTAGTTTAATTGTATTTCCGTCTATTGTTATTACTTATTTTCGTTATATTTTTCATGATTATTTTTATTTAATACAATTTTTTAATTATTTTAAATTTAATCATAGCATTTATTTATTAATTAATACTGCATTAATAATATTTTTTTGTTTTTTTTATACAAGTATTGTCTTTGACGTTCGAGATACAGCAATGAATTTAAAAAAATCTGGTGCTTTTATTCCTGGAATTCGCCCTGGTATACGTACATCACAATTTATTAAAAAAATTGTTTTTAAATTAACAACAATTGGTTCTATTTATACGATATTTATATGTTTAATTCCAGATATTATGCAAATATACTTGAAAGTTCCTTTTTATTTTGGTGGTACTTCTTTATTAATTGTTGTTGTGGTATTAATGGAATTTATTATGCAAATACAAACATTAATGATGTCTACTAAATATAAGAGAATACTTAAGAAAGCAAATTTATATTTAAAAAATTAAAATATTGTCAATTAATATTTATTTTTGGAGAGATAATGAAAGTACGCGCATCTGTTAAAAAAATTTGTCGAAGTTGTAAAATTATACGTAGAAAAAATATAATTCGTGTAATTTGTAGTAATGATCCTAAACATAAACAAAGACAAGGTTAATTAAATTAGTTTTATATATTTTTAAAAAATAAATTATTAATTTGTTTAATTTATATATTTAATAGTAAAATAAATATTTTATTATTAATTTATATTTATAAGGAAAAATATTTATGGCAAGAATTGCGGGAATAAATATTCCAGACTATAAGCATATATCAATAGCATTAACTGGAATTTATGGAATTGGTGTATCATTATCTAAAAAAATTTGTTGTGAGTCAGGTATTCCATATAATATAAAAGTTAGTGAATTAAAAGAAAATCAAATTGAAATATTGCGTTCAATAATATCTAAATTTATTGTTGAAGGTGATCTGCGAAGAGAAAAAACTATTAATATAAAAAGATTAATGGATATTGGTTGCTATAGAGGGTTTCGTCACCGTAAACATCTTCCCGTTAGAGGGCAAAGAACAAAAACAAATGCTCGTACATGTAAAGGTCCTAGAAAATTAATTAAAAGTAGATAATAGGAAAATAATTTATTATGTCAAAAAAAATGGTAAGTAATTCCAAAAAAAATATAAAAAAAAAAATTTTAGATGGTATTGCATATATTCATGCTTCTTTTAATAATACTATTATTACTATTACTGACCGTAAAGGTAATACATTAGGTTGGGCAACTTCTGGAGGTTCTGGTTTTAGAGGTTCAAGAAAATCAACTCCATTTGCAGCACAAGTGGCAGCAGAAAAATGTGCGGATCGTGTAAAAGATTACGGGATAAAAAATTTAGAAATAATGGTTAAAGGTCCAGGACCTGGTCGAGAATCAACAATTCGAGCTTTAAATGCTTCAGGTTTTCGTATTACTAATATTAAAGATATTACTCCTATTCCTCATAATGGATGTCGACCACCTAAAAAACGTAGAGTTTAATTTTATTTAAAATAAAAAAGAGAAATGTAAATATGGCAAGATATTTAGGTCCCAAATTAAAATTAAGTCGACGAGAAAGTTCAGATTTATTCTTAAAATCTGGTGTTCGTTCTATTGAATCTAAATGTAATATTGATCAATCTCCAGGTCAACATGGATCTAGAAAATTACGATTATCTGAATATGCAAAACAATTAAGAGAAAAACAGAAATTACGTCGTTTATATGGAATATTAGAACGACAATTTCATAATTATTATAAAAAAGCTTCTAAATTAAAAGGAAATACTGGACAGAATTTATTGTTTTTGTTAGAAAAACGTCTTGATAATATTGTATATCGTATGGGTTTTGGTACTACACGCGCTGAATCACGTCAATTAATTAGTCATAAATCTATTTGTGTTAATAATAATATTGTAAATATTCCTTCTTTTCAAGTTTCTATAAATGATAAAATATCTATTTTTAAAAAATCTCAAAATCAATTAAGAATTAAAGCTTCTTTAGAAATTATGAATCAGCGTGAAAAATCTTCTTGGTTAGATGTAAATTATAAAAAAATGGAAGGAGTTTTATTACGTGCTGTAGAACGTGATGATTTGTCCTCTGATATTAATGAACATTTAATTGTAGAATTGTATTCTAAGTAATTTAGATAAAATATATTTAGAGAGGAGAATAATGCAGGATTTTGTAGAAGATTTTTTAAAACCACGATTAGTAGACATTAAACAGATAAGTACTACACGTGCAAAGATTACTTTAGAACCATTAGAGCGTGGTTTTGGACATACATTAGGAAATGCTTTAAGAAGAATTTTATTATCTTCTATGTCCGGGTGTGCTGTTACAGAAGTTGAGATAAATGGTATATTACACGAATATATGCATAAAGAAGGAGTTCAAGAAGATATTTTAGATATATTGTTAAATCTAAAAGGTTTATCAATAAAATTATTTGGGAAAGATGAAGTTATATTACATTTAAAAAAAAGTGGCGTAGGGCCAGTTATTGCTGCAGATATTGATTATGATTCTTCTACAGAAATCATAAATTTAAAGCACATTATTTGTCATCTAACTTGTCCTAATGTTTCTATTGATATTCGAATGAAAGTAATGCGTGGAAGGGGGTATATGACAGCTAAATCTAGTAAAGATTTAAATAAAAATAATCGAATTATTGGTAAATTATTTTTAGATGTATCATATAGTCCTATAGAACGTATTATTTATAATGTTGAATCTGCTCGTGTAAAACAAAGAACTGATCTAGATAAATTAATTATAGATATGGAAACTAATGGAACTATTGATCCAGAAGAAGCTATTAGAAAAGCAGCTACTATTTTAGCTGATCAATTAGAATCTTTTATAGATTTAAGAGGTATTCGTGAGCCAGAAATTAAAGAAGAAAAACCTGAATTTGAACCTATTTTATTGCGTCCTGTAGATGATTTAGAGCTAACCGTACGATCTGCTAATTGTTTAAAAGCTGAAAGTATTCATTATATTGGTGATTTAGTACAAAAAACTGAAGTAGAATTATTAAAAACTCCTAATTTAGGAAAAAAATCATTAACTGAAATTAAAGATATATTAGCATCTAGGGGTTTATCATTAGGAATGAAATTAGATAATTGGCCACCTAAAATTCTGATAGAAGATTAAATTCTTTTAAATAAAATATTTTTTAGTATATATTAAAAATTTTTCAATTTTTAACAGGATAGCAATACTATGAGACATAGAAAAATAGGACGATTATTAAATAGAAAGCGTAGTCATTTAAAATCTATGTTAAAGAATATGACGTGTTCATTGATTAAACATGAATATATTAAAACTACTTTACCTAAAGCAAAGGAATTGCGTCGTTTTGTTGAACCTATTATTACATTATCTAAATATGATACGATAGTTAATCGTAGACTAGTATTTTCTCGTATTCATAATATTTTTACAGTAAAAAAATTATTTCATGAATTAGGGCCTTATTTTTATTCTCGACCAGGTGGTTATTTGCGTATACTAAAATGTGGTTTTAGAAAAGGTGATAATGCTACTATAGCATATATAGAATTAGTAGGTCGAAATTTTTAAAAATTATTAAACAATTTTTAATTAATTTTTAAATTTATAAGTTTAATAAAAACGGCATGTTTATGCCGTTCTTCTGATAATTTTTATATTTTAAAATATTAAATATTATTTAAGTATTGCATGTTTAACAAATATTTTTTTTTTTGTATGTATAATTTGACTAATATGTGTAGTTTTTTTTCCAGGAATTTTTATTTTTTCTATATTTAATATTCCCTTTTTAGTATTTATCTGTATTCCTTTTTTATTTATTTTTATAATTTCTCCACAATGAAAGTTATTTTTATCAAATGATATAATTGAATGTTTTTTTATTTTTATAAAATAATTATTTATTAAGAATTGACAGCCGGGCCAAGGAGTAAATGCCCTAATTAATCGATCTATTTTTTTTACAGAAAGTGACCAAGAGATTCTTGAATCTTTTTTTTGTATTTTTGGAGCAATAGTTTTAACTGTTTTATCTTGTTTAAGGTATTTTTTTATATTTGGATTATTTATAATGTTTAGAGATTGATACATACATTGTAATGAGATTGGAATTAGTTTTGCACATAATGTTATAGTAGTATCAGTTAAATCAATAGGACAGGGTAACATATAAATTATTTTTCCTGAATCAATACTGGAGTTCATTTTTATTACACTAATACCTGTTTTTTTGTCTCCTGATAATATTGCCCATTGTACTGGAGCAGCACCTTTCCATCTTGGTAATAAAGATGCGTGTATATTTATTCCTCCTAAAGGAAATAATTTTAGAATTTTTTTTGGTATAATAGATCCATAAGATGATACTATTAATATATTTGCTTTTATATCTAAAATAGATTGATAAAAATTTTTTTTTAGTAAATTATCTGGTTGTAATATTTTAATATTATTTTTAATTGCAAATTTTTTAATAGAAGAAAAAATATTATCTTTTTTTTTACAATATAAATTATCTGGTTTAGTTATTATGGCTGATATAACATATTTTGAATAAAATAATGAGTATAGGTGTGCTAATGAAAAATCATTGCTACCTGCGAAAATAATTTTTAATGTTTTTTTTGACATTTTATAATATAAATAGATTGATTTATAAAAAATATATTATTAATTAATATAATCTATAAATAGTTTCCCAATTAAATGATCCATTTCATGTTGGATACAGATAGATAATAATGATCTCGCTTCTAATATAAATAGCTGTCCGAGATGATCAATTGCTTTTATTTTTATATAACTTGATCGATTAATTATAGCTGTTTTTTTAGGAATTGATAAACAACCTTCTTTTGTACGAATATATTTTTGGTTTTTTTTTAAAATAATAGGATTTATTAAAATTAATTCTGATTGATTTGGTTCTAATGAACTGATCACAATAATTTTTTTTAATATATTTATTTGTGGTGCAGCTAATCCAATTCCATTATTAGCATACATTGTATCAAACATATCTCGTATTATTTTTATTATTTTGTAGTTAATTATTTTAATTGGTTTTGATTTTAATCGTAAACGATAATCTGGAAATTTTAAAATTTTGCGTATCGACATAAACATTATTTATAATATTAGTTAAATGTATTTGTTAATTTTTATAATAAAATTTTTAAATATAAGTAAAATCGTATAATTATAAAAATTTATTTTTTTATATAATTTATATTTTCATAAAAAATAATTATTAAAATTGTAGGAAACAGTATGAAAAAAGAAAAATTAAAAAAAAAAATAAAATATATTGGATTATTTGGTAATCCAGTAAAACATTCTTTATCACCAGTCATTCATAGAAATTTTTCTAGAGATATAAAAATAAACTATAATTATAGCTCTTTTTTATGTACAAAATCAAATTTTTTTAAAAAAGTAGTAGAATTTTTTAATTCTGGCGGTTATGGATGTAATATTACTGTACCGTTTAAAAGAGACTCATTTAGAATTCCTGATCAATATAGTAAAAAAGCATATATTTCTGGTTCTTTAAATACTTTAGTAAAAATTGAGGATAATAATTTTTTAGGTGATAATACAGATGGAATTGGTTTAATATATGATTTAAAGCGTTTAAAATATTTAAAAAAAAATAATACAATTGTATTGTTATTAGGTTCTGGAGGTGCAGCTTATTCTGTTGTATATCATTTATTAAAAGAAAAATGTTGTATTTTCGTTTTAAACAGAACAATTATTAATTCTATTAAATTAGTGAAAAGATTTAAACATTTTGGAAAAATTTTTATTTTTTCAGATTATTTATATGAAAATAAATTTGATATTATTATTAATGCTACTTCTTGTGGATTAGATAATAAATCTCCAATTTTTCCTAAAAAATTAATTTTTCCTGATACAAGATGTTATGATATTTCTTATGCCAAGAAAAAATTGTTAACTCCTTTTTTATTACTATGTAAATATTTAGGTAGTAAATATTGCTCTGATGGTCTAGGTATGTTAGTAGCTCAAGCAGCTTATTCGTGTTTTTTATGGTTTAAAATATTACCTAATATTAAAAAAAATATTGATCTTTTAAAGTTAACTATATAAATTTTAAATTTATATTAAAGATAACTTTTTAAAAAAAATATTTTTTATTAGAAAAGATAAATAAATTATTAAAAAAAATTTGTTTTTATATTTATTTTTTATAAAAAATATAAAAAACACTTGACACTTTTAATTCATTCTGTAACATTAAAAATTAATGATTATTTGATTTTTTTTAGTCCTCTTCGTCTAGTGGTTAGGACATCGCCCTTTCACGGCGGCAACAGGGGTTCAAATCCCCTAGAGGACAAAAATTAAAAATATTTTTGTATACTAAAAAAAAATATATGATATAATCATTTTGTAATAAAAAAAAGATTGACTTTAATGTTCTTTAAAAATTTGGATATGATTGAAATTTAGAAAAACACCTGTGGGTTGTAAGGTTAAGCATAATAAGCGTGTTTGGTGGATGCCTTGGCATTCAGAGGCGATGAAGGACGTGCTAATCTGCGATAAGCATCGGTAAGCTGATATGAAGCGTTATCATCCGATGATTTCCGAATGGGGAAACCCGGTGTTAAAAACATCATTATTAATTGAATTAATAGATTAATAAAGCAAACCAAGGGAACTGAAACATCTAAGTACCTTGAGGAAAAGAAATCAATTGAGATTCCCTTAGTAGTGGCGAGCGAAATGGGAAAAGCCTAGAATTATAAAAGAATAAAAATATAGTAGAATAATTTGGAAAAATTAACGATACAAGGTGATAGTCCTGTATATGAAGTATTTTTTTTCTGGAATTCAAAAAGTAGAACGGGACACGAGAAATCTTGTTTGAAGATAGGGGGACCATCCTCTAAGGCTAAATACTCCTGAATGACCGATAGTGAACTAGTACCGTAAGGGAAAGGCGAAAAGAACCCCGGTTAGGGGAGTGAAATAGATCCTGAAACCAAATACGTACAATCAGTAGGAGCTTTTAATTATTTGAAAAGTGACTGCGTACCTTTTGTATAATGGGTCAGCGACTTGTATTTTGTAGCAAGGTTAACTTATTTTAGGGAGCCGTAGGGAAACCGAGTCTTAAATGGGCGATTTTTTATAGTTGCAAGATACAGACCCGAAACCCGGTGATCTATCCATGAGCAGGTTGAAGGTTGGGTAAAACCAACTGGAGGACCGAACCGACTGATGTTGAAAAATCAGCGGATGACTTGTGGTTAGGGGTGAAAGGCCAATCAAACCGGGAGATAGCTGGTTCTCCCCGAAAGCTATTTAGGTAGCGCCTCGTGAACTCATCTTCGGGGGTAGAGCACTGTTTTGACTAGGGGGCCATCCCGGCCTACCAAATCAACGCAAACTCCGAATACCGAAGAATGTTATCACGGGAGACACACAGCGGGTGCTAACGTTCGTTGTGGAGAGGGAAACAACCCAGACCGTCAGCTAAGGTCCCTAAATCATAATTAAGTGGGAAACGATGTGGGAAGGCATAAACAGCCAGGATGTTGGCTTAGAAGCAGCCATCATTTAAAGAAAGCGTAATA
Source organism: Buchnera aphidicola (Cinara curvipes) (assembly GCF_900698915.1). Lineage (NCBI taxonomy): Bacteria > Pseudomonadati > Pseudomonadota > Gammaproteobacteria > Enterobacterales > Erwiniaceae > Buchnera > Buchnera aphidicola. Next base: position 368,666 of record NZ_LR217710.1, on the reverse strand, counting down.
GCTCACTGGTCTAGTCGGCCTGCGCGGAAGATATAACGGGGCTAAATTATGTACCGAAGCTACGGCAATAAAGATTTTTTTATTGGGTAGGGGAGCGTTCTGTAAGCCTGTGAAGATATTTTGAAAAAAATATTGGAGGTATCAGAAGTGCGAATGCTGACATGAGTAACGATAAAGCAGGTGAAAAACCTGCTCGCCGAAAAACCAAGGGTTCCTGTCCAACGTTAATCGGGGCAGGGTAAGTCGACCCCTAAGGCGAGGCCGATAGGCGTAGTCGATGGGAAACTAGTTAATATTCTAGTACTTATTTTTACTGCGATGGGGGGACGGAGAAGGTTAGGTTATCCGGGTGTTGGTAGTCTCGGTTTAAGTATGTAGGATGGAAAATTAGGAAAATCCGATTTTCTGTATAAATCTAAGATACGAATACGAATTATGTAAATAATGAAGTAACTGATACCACGCTTCCAAGAAAATCCTCTAAGCATATAGGTAAAATGTAAATCGTACCCGAAACCGACACAGGTGGTTAGGTAGAGTATACTAAGGCGCTTGAGAGAACCTGGATGAAGGAACTAGGCAAAATAGTGCCGTAACTTCGGGAGAAGGCACGCTAACATATAAGTGTAAAGATTTACTTTTGAAGCTTAAGTTAGTCGCAGATACCAGCTGGCTGCAACTGTTTATTAAAAACACAGCACTGTGCAAACACGAAAGTGGACGTATACGGTGTGACGCCTGCCCGGTGCCGGAAGGTTAATTGATGAAGTTAAGGGAAACCTAAAGCTTTTGAGTGAAGCCCCGGTAAACGGCGGCCGTAACTATAACGGTCCTAAGGTAGCGAAATTCCTTGTCGGGTAAGTTCCGACCTGCACGAATGGCGTAATGATGGCCAGGCTGTCTCCATCCAGGACTCAGTGAAATTGAATTTGCTGTGAAGATGCAGTGTACCCGCGGCAAGACGGAAAGACCCCGTGAACCTTTACTATAGCTTGACATTGAGAATTGATTTTTATTGTGTAGGATAGGTGGGAGACGGAGAAGTTAGTACGCTAGTATTAATGGAGTCAACCTTGAAATACCACCCTATAAACATTGGTTTTCTAACCTTGTATCGTTATCCGATATAGAGACAGTGTCTGGTGGGTAGTTTGACTGGGGCGGTCTCCTCCCAAAGAGTAACGGAGGAGTACAAAGATTGGCTAATTACGGTTGGACATCGTAAGGTTAGTGCAAAGGCATAAGCCAGTTTAACTGCGAGCGTGATAATGCGAGCAGGTGCGAAAGCAGGTCTTAGTGATCCGGTGGTTTCTGTATGGAAAGGCCATCGCTCAACAAATAAAAGGTACTCCGGGGATAACAGGCTTATACCGCCCAAGAGTTCATATCGACGGCGGTGTTTGGCACCTCGATGTCGGCTCATCACATCCTGGGGCTGAAGCAGGTCCCAAGGGTATGGCTGTTCGCCATTTAAAGTGGTACGCGAGCTGGGTTTAGAACGTCGTGAGACAGTTCGGTCCCTATCTGCCGTGGGCGTAGGAAAATTGAGAGGGGCTGCTTCTAGTACGAGAGGACCGAAGTGGACGTATCTCTGGTGTTCGGGTTGTCATGCCAATGGCATTGCCCGGTAGCTAAATACGGAAGAGATAAGTGCTGAAAGCATCTAAACACGAAACTTGCCTCAAGATTAGTTTTCCCTGTGATATATGTAAATATATTTACTGAAGGGACGTTGGAGACTACGACGTAGATAGGCTAGGTGTGTAAGCATAGTAATGTGTTGAGCTAACTAGTACTAATGACCCAAGAGGCTTGACCTTACAACACCAGAGGTGTTTTTCTAAAAAAAATAAGACCTGGCAATAATAGTGTTATGGTACCACCTGAATCCATTTCGAACTCAGAAGTGAAACGTATCAACGCCAATGGTAGTGCAAGGTCTCCTTGTGTGAGAGTAGGACATTGCCAGGTATTGTTTTTTTTATTTAATTTTCTATCATATTTTTTAAAATTTTTATATTCTTATTTATATCTATTTTTTTAAATTTTTTAATTTAATTTAAATACTTATTTAGTAAAGTTTTTGTATTTTATTTAAGATATTACTAATCTATACTAGATTTATTTATTATAATAAATAATGCATTAACTGTAGGTATAAGTTTTAGTTTAAATTTTTCACTCTAAGGTAATATATAGATGTCCAAGATTAAAGGTAATGTAAAATGGTTTAATGAATCGAAAGGTTTTGGTTTCATTACTCCGGAAGATGGAAGCAAAGATGTTTTTGTTCATTTTTCTGCTATCCAAAGCAACGGATTTAAAACTTTGGCAGAAGGTCAAAGTGTTGAATTCGAAATTACCGAAGGCGCAAAAGGGCCGTCAGCTGCTAATGTTGTTAGTTTATAATAAATTTTTGAAATAAAAAAATTTTATTTATTTAAATATTAGTAGTACTTTTGCGGTGCGAATATTAGTAATCTCGCATCGCAAAATTATTTAAAGAACCATTCTAACTAAGTGTATTTTACTTAGTTCTGTATACAGATTTTTTATTTGTTTAAAATTTTTTGCACAAATAGTTATAGAAATAGATAAATATGTTCCTTTATTACTAGATTTTATTTGAGGAGCATAATCTCCAGGTATATGTTGTTGTATTATTTTAATAATATTATTTGTTAGTTCTGGTTGAGCTAAACCTATTACTTTATAAGTAAAGGTACAGGGAAATTTTAAAATTTTTTCTAGTTTATTTTTCATTTTTTCTCTCTTATTGTTTATATTATTATATAATTTTACTGTTTTTTTTATCTCTTCTTTTTAAATTTATTTTATAATATATTAATTTATTATTTAATAATAAAATTTTTTTTAATTAAATTTTTATTTATATATTATATTGTATTTTTCTATTAAATAAAATAATTTATATAAATAAAATATTTTTATATTTATGTAAGTAATTAATCAATTGTTTTATAATATAAATTTTATTTTAAGCGTTAAGAGCATCAATATGTTAAAAATTTTTAATACTTTAACAAAGAAAAAGGAAAAATTTGATTTTTTATTTACAGAACAAATAAATATTTATGTATGTGGTGTAACAGTATATGATTTATGTCATATTGGTCACGCACGTACATTTATTATGTTTGATATAATAATACGTTATTTAAAAAATTTAGGATATAAAACTTATTACGTTAGAAATATTACTGATATTGATGATAAAATAATTTATAAATCAAAACAAAAAAAAGAATCAATTAGTTTTTTTTCAAAACGTATGATTAAATTAATGAATGAAGATTTTTTATGTTTAAATTTATTACGTCCAAACAAAGAGCCTAGAGTTACAGAGTGTATATCAGACATTATATTTATAATAAAGATTTTATTAAAAAAAAATCATGCTTATATATCTGATAATGGTGATATATTGTTTTCTATTTGTAGATATAAAAATTATGGATCATTATCTCATAAAATTAATAATTGTTGTTTTTATGAAAATAAAAATATTAATAATTTAAGTTCAATTTATACTAAAGATTTTGTCTTATGGAAACGAAGTATAGATCCAAATGAACCATTTTGGCCGTCTCCTTGGGGTTCAGGTCGTCCTGGTTGGCATATTGAATGTTCAGCTATTATTAATAAATTTTTTAAAGGAAAAGTTAATATTCATGGAGGTGGAGTTGATTTATTATTTCCACATCATGAAAATGAATTAGCTCAATTAAAAAGTTTTAAAAATGATTTTATTGTTCAATTCTGGATGCACTCTGGAATGGTTATTATTAATAACAATAAAATGTCAAAATCTTTGTCAAATACTATTTCTATACGTTATTTATTAAAAAAATATGATTCTGAAGTAATTAGGTATTATTTTTTATCTACTCATTATCGACATCCATTATATTTTTTAGAAAAAAATTTGTGTTTATCTAAAAATATTTTAGAAAAAATATATATGTCATTATTGAATTGTATAACTAATTTTCATGTTAAAACCAATTATAAAATTAAATTACGAAATATATTTAGAAACAAATTTTATGATGCTATGAATGATGATTTTAATACACCTAAAGCATGTTTAATACTTCAGAAATTATCCCGTTATATAAATAAAATTAAAAAAAATAATATTTATTTAGCTAATATATTAGCTACTGATCTTGTTAAATTAGGTAATATTTTAGGTTTATTAAATTATATTCCAAAAGATTTTTTATTTAAAAATAAAAATATATCCTTTAGTCAAATTAATATAATTGAAATTTTAGTTAAATTACGCAATTCTTATCGTATTAATAAACAATGGAATTTAGCGGATATTGCTAGAAAAAAATTATTAACTTTAGGAGTAATTGTTGAAGATAATCTAAATAATTCAACATATAGATTTATAAATTAATAATTTATTTAATTTTTTATCTATTAAAAATAATTAAATATATTAAAATAATCTTATATATTCATATTTTAATTTTTTTAAATGTATTTAAAAAATTAATTTTTAATTTTATTATTATATTAAATTAAATTTTTTTAATTTATTTAGATATTTTTAATATATACATTTATTAAAATGTATTATATTTTATAAAAATTATAAAAATAATACTTTTATGTTAAGTTTTTATTAAAATAATTATAATTTTCTATATATAGAATTATTGATATTTATTTTATATTATCTATAATATATATAGATATTTATATATTTTATTTTCTTCGCGCTCTTAGCTCAATTCGGATAGAGCAACAGCCTTCTAAGCTGTAGGTTACAGGTTCGAATCCTGTAGAGCGCAAAAAAAACTAGTTATTTTTTTTATTATTATTTATATAATTAATTATTTTTTTATTTATATATTTAATAGATGCATTAGAATTAACTTCTAAATATTTAATATTATTTTTTATTTCTTTTTTAAACCATTTTATTAATGGTTTAGTATGTATTTCATATTCTTTTAATCGGTTTATAATAATTCTTTCATTATCATCTTTTCTTTTATTTAATAATTCACCTGTTATATCATCTTGATTTTTTTTTTTTGGTGGATTAAATATTTCATGATAGGTTCTACCTGAAGGTTCATGTATTAACCTTCCTTTAATTCTATTTATTATAGAATCATGTTTAATTTTTAGATGTATTACATATTGTATTTTAATATTTTTTTTTAGTGATTTTGCTTGTTCAATAGTTCTTGGAAATCCATCAAGTATAAATCCATTGTAGCATTTTTTTTCTTGAATTTTTTTTTTAATTAATTGTATTATAAAAGAATTTTTTACTAACTTTCCTTGATTAATAGTATCTTCTATATAGTTACGTATTTTTTCATTTTTTTTTATTTCTTGACGTAAGATTTCCCCAGTAGAAATGAAAGGTATATAAAAGTATTTTGATAATAGTTGTGTCTGTGTACCCTTCCCGCTTCCAGGAGCTCCAAGCATAATAATACGTATCATAATAAAATTTCCCTCTAAAAGAATGATTTCACTATATAAATAATTTTAATTTTTAATTCAATAAAAATAAATTTTTTATGATAAAAGTAATTCATTAATTCTATTAATGAATAAATGAGGGTTATCTAAACTACCTTTTTCTGCTAAAATAGATTGTTCAAATAATACTTCAATCCAATTAGAAAATATTTCTTGATTTTCTATTTTTTTTATTTTTTTAATTAAAGGATGTATAGGATTAATTTCTAATATATATTTTATTTTGGGTACAGGTTGTCCGGCAGCACTAAATATTTTTGCCATTTGAGTGCTCATATCATTTGAATCTGTTAATACCATTGAAGGTGTATTTTTTAAACGATAAGTAATACGTACATCTTTAACTTTATCATTTAATACTTTTTTTATTTTTTTAATAAAATTATCAAATTTATTTTTATTTTTATCAATTTTTTTATTTGATACAAGATCATCAAGTGATTGATCCGCTTTACTTACAGATTGAAATTGAATTTTATTAAATTCAATAAGATAATTCATCATCCATTCATCTATTCTGTCTGATAATAATAAAACATCAATATTTTTTTCTTTAAATATTTCTAAATGTGGACTATTTAAAGCTGATTTATAACTATCTGCTGTAATAAAATAAATTTTTTTTTGTCCTTCTATCATATTATCAGTATATTCTTTTAAAGATAAAATTTGTTCTTTTGTTTTTGTCTGAATAGATGAAAATCTTAATAAATTTGAAATTATTTTTTGATTTTCTGAATCTTCTGCTAATCCTTCTTTGATTACTAATCCAAATATATTCCAAAATTCCTGATATTGTTTTTTTTTCTTTTCTGATAATGTATTTAACATGTTTAAAACACGTTTTGTTAATGATTTTCTTAAAATATGAGTAATAGAACTATCTTGTAATATTTCTCTAGAAATATTAAGAGGAAGATCTTGAGAATCTATTATACCTTTTACAAAACGTAAATAATTTGGAAGAAATTGTGTAGCTTCATCCATTATAAATATATGTTTTACATATAATTTTAAACCATGCTTATTTTCTCTATGCCACATATCCCATGTTGCTTTTTTAGGAATGTATAATAAATTAATATATTCTTGATTTCCTTCAACTCTATTATGACTCCATATTAGCGGTTTTTCAGAATCATGGGTAATATATGTATAAAATTTTTGGTAGGATTCTTTAGTAATATTATTTTTATTTTGCGTCCATAGAGCTTGTGCTTCATTAATTTTTTCCCAAGAAATTGTTTTAGTTTTTTTATCATAGTTTTCTATTTCAATAGGTATAGAAATATGATCAGAATATTTTTTTATGATTTGTTTAATTTTCCAGCTTTCTAAAAATTCTTTTTCTGAATCTTTTAATAATAGTATAATTTTTGTTCCATATTCTTCCATAGGAATAGTTTCTACTGAATATTCTCCTTTCCCGTTAGATATCCATAGTGTTCCATTTTTTTCTTTATTGGATGCATGTTTTGTATATACTGAAACAGTTTCAGAAACTATAAAAGATGAATAGAATCCTACTCCAAATTGGCCAATAAATTCATTTTTTTCTTTGTTTTCTATATTATCAATTTTTTTTAAAAAAGATTTTGTTCCAGATTTAGCTATAGTACCTAAATTTTTTATAACTTCTTTATAGGTCATTCCAATACCATTATCAGAAATAATGATTTGTTTTTCTGTTTTCTTTATTGAAATTTGTATTTTAGGTATATAATTATTTTTTGAGTATTTTTCTGGATTATATAATTTTTCAAATCTTATTTTCTCTATTGCATCAGATGCATTAGATATTAATTCTCTTAAAAATATTTCTTTATTTGAATATAAAGAATGAATCATAAGATGTAGTAATTCTTTTACTTCTGATTGAAAAATATGAGTTTTTTTTTGTTTATCTTTCATTTTAAATCCTATTTTCTTTATTTATTAAATTAATATCTCTATTTTATAGAGATAATTTTATTAAAAATATATTATAACTGATTTTTTGTACTTTATTTATATTATTTTTATTTTATAAAACTAGATTGTAATGATAATTTTTTTTTCTGCATTTTTGTAATTTGTGTAATAGCATCATTAATCGCTGATGTAATTAAATCCTGTAATAATATTTTATTATTTTCATTCCAGAGTTCATCATTAATTTTAATAGACTTACAGTTATAATTTCCATTCATAATTACTTTTACTAAATCAGCTCCTGATTTTCCAGTAATACTTGTTTTGCTAATATCTTTTTGTATTTCTTCCATTTTTTTCTGCATTTTTTGAGCTTGTTTAAATATTTCATTAATTTTTTCGTTTGTAGACATGTTTTTTCTTTTTTTTCTTAAGTAGAATTTTTATTATAAATAAACATTTTATTATATTATTTATAATTTTAAGTTTTAAATTAAAAATGTTTATATGATATAAATATTATTTATTTTATAAACAAATTTTATTAGATATATTTTTTTCTTTTATATATTGGTATATTTGAAATAATATTATTTCTATACCAATCCTAGGATTAGGTGCATATTTCATATACTTTTCTCCTTGAATAAGGATTTTACAATAAATTTGTATATCTTTAAAGGAAATTTTTTTAGATAAAAAATAAATGTTTTTATTATATTCTGATAAATTATTTATTATATAATTTTTTTTTGATATAGTAATTTTTACTATAGATAAGTTATGAAAAAAAATAATTAATGATGATATAATATTATTATACTGTATACCTATTGCTTCTATATTATCTAGTATATTTAATATTTTATTAATATTATTAATAATAATGTTTTCAGCTAATATAAATATTTTTTTTTTATCAAAAATACCTAATAATTTATTAATTTTTTTTGTATCTATTATTCTATTTTTAGTTGAACAAATAGCAAGTTCAAGAGTATTAAGCGCGCTTCTAATACTTCCATTTGCAGAATTTGATATTATATTTAAAGTTTCTTTATTAATTTTTATTTTTTCTTTTTTTAGTTTTTTTTTTAAATAATTAAATATATTATTAGATGTAATGTATGGAAGATGTATATGAAGACATCGTGAAATAATTGTTTCAGGTATTTTGTTTACATGTGTAGTAGCTAAAATAAATTTAATATATTTTGGAGGTTCTTCTAATATTTTTAATAAAGCATTAAAACTATGTTTAGACAACATTTGTATTTCATCAATTAAATAAATTTTAAATCTTCCCTCCATAGGTGGATATTTTGTTGTATCTAATACACTTCTGATATCTTCTATTTTTGTCTTAGAAGCTGCATCTAATTCTATAAAATCTAAAAATTTTCCTTTTTCTATTGAAATACAATTTGAACATTTTCGACATGGTTTAGATGTAATTCCAGTTTTACAATTTAAACTTTTAGCTAATATTCTTGCTATAGTTGTTTTCCCGGTTCCATGTATTCCTGAAAATAACCAGGATTGATGAATTCTATTTAAATCAAGACTGTTTTTAATGATACGTATAACGTATTTATGTCCTACAATATGATTAAAAGTCTGAGGTCTCCATTGATTAGATAATATTTGATATTTCATTTTTCTCCAGATTAAAAATTTTTTAATTTTAAATTTTTATATTAAAATATATATATTTTTAAAGATTTATATGGTATATTAATAGAAAATATCATTTAAATAAATTTTATTTTTATTAATAATTTTTTTTAATTATTAAAATCTCCTGTTAGGGTTTAATTTTAATTCTATTTACTTTTAGTTATCTGGTCAGGTTCGGAAGGAAGCAGCCAAATTAAAAGATATAGGTTTTATGATTTCCCCTAACAGGTTAAATTAAAATTATTTTTTTATTTTATTTTTGTTACATAATCAAATATTTTTATAATTATGTTGATATGTAAACATTTTATAATACAATCCCTTATTATTTAATAATTCTTTATGATTTCCTGTTTCTATTACTCTTCCTTTATCTAGTACTATAATTATATCAGAATTTATTATTGTAGATAATCTATGAGCTATAATTACTACTGTAGATTTTTTTTGAATAGAAGATAATATTTTTTGTATTTTTTGTTCAGATTCAGAATCTATGCTAGCAGTTGCTTCATCAAAAATTAGTATTTTAGGATGAGAAACTAATATTCTAGCAATACCTATTAATTGTTTTTGTCCTTGAGAAAGAGAATCATTATTTTGTCCAATTATTGACATATATCCATTTGGCAATACATCGACCAGTTGTTTTAACTGACTTTTATATAGTGCGTTAATAACTGTTTTTTCTTTTATTTCTCTATTAAGAGATATATTATTAATTAAACTATCATATAAAATTGTAGGTTCTTGTTGAACAATAGAAATATTTTTACGTAATACTTTGTTTGATAAAGTATTTATTGGTTTTTTATCTATATATATTTTCCCTTCTGTAACAGTATAATGTCCTAAAATTAAATTAGATAAAGTAGTTTTTCCACTTCCTGTTTTTCCTACTAATGCTATACAACTTCTATCTGGAATATTTATATTAATATTTTTTAAAATTCTTTTTTTTGTTTCTGGATAAGTAAAATTCACATTTTTAAATTGTATTTCTCCGGTTTTTAATGATGAAATATTATTTCCGTATGTTTTTATTGGGGAATCAATAAATTTAAAAATTCTTTCTGAAGAGACAATAGCTTGCTGTAATAGTGATTGTTGACCTGTAATTGCAATTATTGGTTCATTTAAATGTCTTAAATAATTTATAAAAGTATGTATGATACTTATTTTTATAATCGCCATTGGAAATAATTTTAATGTCGTAATTATACAGGACAAAACAATAGAAGATATTAAATTTAATAATGGTCGTAATAATAAACTATCTATTTTTAATGTTTTTATTCTATTTAAATAACTTTCATTGTTAATATAGTTAATTTTTTCAATGAATTTTTTCTCTTGATTAAATTGTTGAATTATAGTAATTCCATTAATAATTTCATTAATTGTATTGTTTAAATTAGATAGAGATGATTTTATTTTTTTAATTATCGGTTTGCTATAGTATTGATGAATTATAACTATAATAGAAACTATAGGTATCATAAGAGAACTAATTAAAGCCATTCTCCATTCCAAAATAAACATAGATGTTAAAATTATGAAAAATAATATAAAATTTTTTAAAAAAGAAGATAAAATTGTTTCATAAAATTCTTTTACTGATTCTGTATCATTTGTTATTTTGGTTATTATTGAATTTATTGGTTTTTGATTAAACACTTTCATAGGTTGTTGTAATGCAACATTCATGATATTTATTCTTAATTCTTGAATAATTTCAGTAGATATTTTACTAAAATATATTGTATAAAAATAATTAAAACATGATGACAATATTTGTAATATTATAAAATAACTAATTAGATATAAATTTTTTGTCATTTTTAATATACGATATTTTAAAATGTTATTAATAAAATTACTAAGAATAATAGGACTGGAAATTTCAGTTATTGTCGCTAATAAAATTAATATACACGATAATAATAATAAATATTTTTTTTTTTTATAATAAGATAATAATCGTTTTATTATCTTCCATGAAGAATATTGTTGATCTTCCATTTTTTTTTCCTATTTTTATTAAAGTATATGAAAATGTATATTTTATTATTTAAATTTTTGATAATTATACATTTTATGATACCAATTTTTTTCAGATAATAATTTTTTATGTGAACCTATTTGTAAAATTTCTCCTTTTTTTAAAACAAGGATATTATTAAATTGTTCTAAAATTGATAATCTATGAGTAACTATAATAGTAGTTATTTTATTTTTTTGTGTATATTTTTTAATATTTCTAATGATTTTGCGTTCTGTATCATGATCTACAGATGATAAAGGATCGTCTAAAATAAAAATTTTAGATTTAATTAAAAAAGCTCTAGCGATTGTAATTCGTTGTTTTTGTCCACCAGATAATTTAATTCCTTTTTCTCCTACTTGAGTATTATATCCTTGAGGTAATTTTTTTATATCATCATGTATACATGCTAATTTAGCTGCATTTTTAATTTCTTTCATGGAAGAATTTACTTTTCCAAATCTAATATTATTAAAAATACTATCAGAAAATAAAAATGGTGTTTGATTAACTACTGATATTATTTTACGCCATTCTTTTATACATATATCTTTTATATCATATTTATGATATTTGATATATCCTGATGGTATTTCAAAATGTTTTTGAATTAAACGAATTAAAGTAGTTTTTCCTGATCCTGTTGGACCGCAAATACCTAAAGTAGTATTATTTGGTATTTCTAATTTTATATTTTTTAATGATTTTTTTTTTCTTTCAGGATAAGAAAATTTTTTTATATTTATAAATAAATTATTTTTTATATTAATTTTATTAATGTTATTATTTTTTTCTGTTTTTTTGTTTTTTGTTATTATTATTTCTTGTATTCTTTTCCAAGATACATTACCTCGTTCTAAAATATTAAACATCCATGCAAATGCTAGAATTGGCCAAATCATAGACCCTAAATACAAAATAAAACTTGTTAATTGACCAAAAGTTATTTGTTCTGTTGTAATTAAAAAACTACCTCCTAAGATTGCAAATAAATTAGACATAGCAATTGAAATATGAATAATTGGATTAAATTGAGCATCTATTTTAGATACTTGAAAATCTTTTTTCTTAACATCGTTTGCTGCTTTAGAAAATTTTTTGATTTCTGTTTTTTCTAACTGAAAATTTCGTATCATATGTATATTATTTAAACTATTTTGAGCTTGATTATTTAAAATAGAAAAATATTTTTGTGATTTTTGAAATTTTGAATATAATCTATTTCCACATTTTTTAATAATTATAGCCATAACAGGCATTGGAAGTAATGAAAAAAAAGATAACTTCCAGTTTATTTGTATACACATTACAATAAAAATTGAAATTCCTGTAATAAAAGAATCAGCTATTGTTAGTATTCCTTCTCCTATAGAAAAAACTACCCTTTCAATATCGTTAGTAGCCCTAGATATTAGATCTCCATTGTTATATTTTGAATAAAATATCGAATTTTTTTTTAACAAAGCAGAACAAAATTTTATTCTTAATTGAGAAATTAGATGATAAGATGAACTAAATAATAAAATTTTCCAAAAATATTTTAGTATATAAATTGTTATAGATATTAAAACTATTTGTGTAATTTTTATTATTACATCTTGATTAGAGGCTTGATTAGTTAATATTAAATCAATAGTAGAACCAATAATTTTAGCAGGTAGTAATTGTAATAATGTAATTATCATTAAAAGAATGCATGTACCCGCATATCGTTTCCATTCTTTTATAAAATACCATTTTAATTCTTTAAATAATTTCACAAAATTACCTTGTTTTTATTATGAATAGGATAGTTTTTGAAAAAATAAAATAATATTTAATTTTATATAAAAGATATATATAAATAATTATTTTATTAATTTTTATTGAATTTATATTATTTTAAAATATATTATTCTATATTAGAATTATACGTTATTTTAGATTTTTTATATAAATTTTGTAAAATTGCTGTAATTACTTTTAATTTTAGATATTGTTTAATTTGCTGATTTATTAAATATTTTTCTGTTTTATTTATTTTTTCAAAAAATTCTTTTTTAAAAATTATTAAATAATTTTTTTGTTTAGATTTTTTAAAAAAAATGTATATATAACGATTCTTTTGTATAGAAGGTAATTGTTTAATAATTTTTTTTATTTCATCATTATGTTTAAAAAATAATGTTTGAGGATTATAAATATATATCGGATTTTTGTCAAAAAAGAATTTTTTTTTGTTATATTTTTTTAGTAAGAAGTTTTTTATAGATGTATGATTTTTTTTATACATTTTTTTTAATAAAAAATTACCTAATATTTTTTTATAAACTATTTTTTTATTTAATAAATGTTTTTTAACATATGATTTCATTTTTAATAAATAAATATGTTTTTTTTTATTAGTATATGTTTGGATGTTTGGATTAAAGTATGATTTTTTTTTATAAAAAAAGTTTTTTTTTATATATTTATTAAAAGTATTTAAATAATAATTTTTAATTTGTTTTGGAAATTTTATTATTGTTTTTTTGTATACTTTGATAGAATTTTTTGGTAATAAATTTTTTAATTTTATATTATGATTATTTAATAAAATATATAACATATTATTAAAAATTATTTTTTTAAAAATATTTTTTTGATGTTTGATTTTTTTAATAACATAATTTTTAATTTTATGTATATTTTTATTATTTATGTTTTGTATAGAATTTAATTTGAAAATAAAAAAATTATTTTTATAAAATATTATTTTAGAGTAATCTCCTATTTTTTTTAATCGAAACTTTTTTATAATTTTAGGTGTGTTTTTTGATTTTATCCATCCTAATTTTATATAATTTATTTTTTTATTTTTTATTTCTTTATTTATTTTTTTTCTTTGATATATTTTTAAAAAAAAATTTTTTATTGTAGAGGGATTAATTTTAATAAAATTAAAATTATATTTTTTTTTTATTAATTTTTTTTTTATATTTTTTATTAATGACTGAATATTGTTATTTTTTATTGGTATTTTTTTTTTTAAATTAGCTACATGAATAGTAGCAGATGAAGGTGCATAGAATTTTTCTTTATTTAAATAAAAATATTTTTTGATGTCATTAATATTATTTTTTTTTTCTGATTTTGTTAAATCAATTTTAAAATTGGTGATTTGTATATTTTTTTTGTTTGTTATTTTTTTAAATTTATTAAATATATCTTGTTTTAAAATTATAATTGATTTCAATAATATTTTTATTAAATATTGCACTGCTATTTTTTTTTTTAAAACATTAACATATTGATTATGCGAATACATAATAAAATTAATAAACTTAAAATATCTAATATAATTAAAAGAATTATTAACATTAAAATATTTTGAAGAATAAATTAATTCTTTTACATATTTTCCTAACATTTTTAGATCGATAATATCTATATATTGTTTTAAAAGAGATTCGTTAATTATTTTTATAATAATTTGTTGAAGAATATATTGTTTATATTCTTGTTTGCTTATTCTGTGTTCTAATATATTTTTAATATTAGTATTATTTTTTCTTTTAATAATATTATAGCTTAATTGTAATATTTTAGAATAAATTTTTTCTTTATTTATATGTATAATAGGTAATTCTTTTTGATTTATAAAAAGTCCAGAAATATTACTGAGTATTATAGATAATACAATAACAGTAGTAATAATTATTAAGATTATTTTTTTATAAAAGTTTTTCAATAAAGACATAGTAAAATTAACCTTTTAATTAAATCATTTTAATTGCTATATAAATTTTCTATTTTTAAAATCTTTTAGCTAGTAAGAATATACTATTCTTCTAGCTATATTGTATAAAGTATAACTTTATTCAATTTTTTTCACATTTTTATTTATTTAAATTATTAATGTAGGGATGATTTTCTAAAGATAGTTCTAGTACTTCTTCTATATTCTTTATTGGGTGTATGTTTAAATCAGAAAGAATATTTTTAGGTATTTCTGATAAATCTCTTTTATTTCCATAGGGAATTAAAACTTTTTTAACTCCTCCTCTATGTGCTGCTATTAATTTTTCTTTTAACCCTCCAATGTTTAATACTTGACCCCTAAGAGTAATTTCTCCAGTCATAGCAATATCAGATTTAACTGGATTATTTGTTAAACATGATACTATAGCAGTACATACAGTTATCCCTGCACTTGGTCCATCTTTAGGTGTAGCACCTTCAGGGACATGTACGTGAATATCATTTTTATTATAGAAATCTTTTTTAATACCTAATTTTTTAGCTTGTGATCGAACAACTGTTAAGGCGGTTTGTATGGATTCTTGCATGACTTTTCCGAGAGATCCAGTATATAGTAGTTTACCTTTACCTGGAATGCATGTACATTCAATAGTTAATAAATCACCTCCCATTTCTGTCCAAGCTAATCCTATTACTTGTCCAATTTCATTATTTTGGTTGATTTTTCCATATGTATATTTTTTAATACCTAAATAATTTTTTAAATTTTTTTTATTAATATTTATATTATTAATATCTTTTTCTAGTAAAATTTTTTTAACTGATTTTCTACAAATTTTTGATATAGATCGTTCAAGATTTCTAACTCCTGATTCTCTTGTATAATATCGAATTATATTTATTAATGCATTATCTTGAATATATAATTCTGTTTTTTTTAAGGCGTTTTCTTTCATTTGTTTTGGTTGTAGATATTTTTTTGCAATATTTATTTTTTCTTCTTCGGTGTATCCTGATAATCGAATAACTTCCATTCGATCTAATAATGGTGCTGGTATATTCATAGAATTAGAAGTCGCAATAAACATTACTTCTGATAAATCATAATCTATTTCTAAATAATGGTCATTAAAGGAATTATTTTGTTCGGGATCTAATGCTTCTAATAAAGCAGCAGCTGGATCTACACGTATATCAAATGCCATTTTATCAATCTCATCTAATAAAAATAGAGGATTTTTTACACCTGATTTAGTTATTTTTTGCATTAATTTTCCGGGCATAGAACCAATATATGTTCTTCTATGCCCTCTAATTTCAGCTTCATCTCTTATTCCTCCTAAAGCCATACGAATGTATTTTCTACCAGTTGCCCTAGCAATTGATTTACCTAGTGAAGTTTTTCCAATTCCCGGAGGACCTACTAAACATAGAATAGGACCTTTAATTTTCCTTATTCTATTTTGAACTGCTAAATACTCTAAAATATGTTCTTTTACATCATGTAATCCAAAATGATCAATATTTAAAATTTTATGAGCTACTTGAATATTTTTTTTTATTTTACTTTTTTTATTCCAAGGGACTTGTATCATCCATTCAACATAATTTCTGACAACTGTAGCTTCAGCTGACATGGGAGACATCATTTGTAATTTTTTTAATTCTGCTTGTGTTTTTTTTTTAGCTTCTTTAGGCATTTTTGCTAATTTTATTTTATTTTTTAATTTTTCATTTTCATCAATAGAATTTTCTGAATCACCTAATTCTTTTTGAATTGCTTTCATTTGTTCTGTTAAAAAATATTCTCTTTGATTTTTTTCTGTTTGTTGTTTAATTCTATTTCTTATGTTTTTTTCTATTTTTAATAGGTCAATTTCAGATTCCATTATTCCAATTAGAAATTCTAAACGTTTTTTTATACATGATATTTCTAATAATGTTTGTTTTTCTTTTATTTTTAAAGGCATATGATATGCTAAAATATCACTTAACTTTTCTATATTACTAATTTTTTTCAATGAATCTAAAATTTCCATTGGTATTTTTTTATTTAATTCAATATATCTTTTAAATTGATTAACAGTAGTTTTAATAAATACTTTCTTTTCTTTTTCTTTTATTTTTTTAGATTTTATATATTTAATGTTAGCTAAATAGTAATTATCATTTTTTTTTATATTTTTTATTTTTGCTCTTTTTTTTCCTTCTATTACTATTTTTATAGTACCATCGGGTAAATTTAATATTTGTAAAATTTTTGCAACTGTTCCAATATTAAATAAATCATTTTTTTTTGGTTTTTCTGTTTTTGCTTCTTTTTGTGTAATTAAGAGTATTTTTCTATCATTTTTCATAGAAAATTCTATACATTTAATTGAATTTTTACGACCGATAAATAAAGGAGTAACCATATACGGATATACTACTATATCTCGTAAAGGTAATATTGGAATATTAATATTTTCTGAATACTCAGAATTCATATATATCTCTCTTTTCAGTGTTTTAATATACAAAAATTTTTGTAATTTTATATTTTTATTTATGGTATTTATATATAGTAAATATTTTTTATTTTATATTTATTTATAATAATAGATTATCATATTATATTTTTTTATCTGTTTTTTTTTCTAGAAAAAATAATTTTGGTGAACTTTTTTTTTGTACAACAGATTTATTTATATAAACACTAGTTATATTTTTTAAATTAGGTACTTTATACATTGTATTTAACAATATGGACTCTAAAATTGATCGTAATCCTCTAGCTCCAGTTTTTTTCTTTATTGTTTGTTTTGCTATTTCTATTAAAGCTGATTTATCAAATTTCAATTTAATATTTTCTAAAGAAAATAATTTTTTATATTGCTTAATTAAAGCATTTTTAGGTTTGTAAAGTATTTTGATTAGATCTTTTTGTGTTAGATTTTTAAGCATAATATTTATTGGTAATCTACCAACAAACTCTGGTATTAAACCATACTTAATAAGATCTATAGGTTGTATATATTTTTTATAACTAAATTTCTTTTTTTTATGTATATTTTTTATATTAAAACCAATTTTAGATTTATTATTTATACGTTTAGAAATAATATTTTTTAAACCAAAAAATGCTCCACCACAGATAAATAAAATTTTTGAGGTGTCAATTTTCCATGTTTCTTGTTCAGGATGTTTTCTTCCTCCCTTTATAGGTACAGAAGCTATCTTTCCCTCTATGATTTTTAATAAAGATTGTTGAACACCTTCTCCTGATACATCCCGAGTAATGGAAATATTTTCTGATTTTTTTGTAATTTTATCTATTTCATCAATATATATAATTCCCTTCTCTGCTTGTTTAATATCATAATTACTATTTTCTATTAATCTTCTTAAAATATTTTCAACATCTTCTCCAACATAACCTGCCTCTGTTAATGTTGTAGCATCTGCAATAGAAAATGGTACTTTTAAATATTTTGCTAATGTTTCAGCAATTAATGTTTTTCCTGTACCGGTTGGTCCGATCAACAAAATATTACTTTTTTCTAATTTAATGCTATGATTATCTTGTAATAAATAATTTAATTTTTTATAATGATTATATACTGCAACAGAAATGATTTTTTTTGCTTTTTTTTGACCTATTATAAACTTATCTAAATATTTTTTTATAATTTTAGGTGTTTGTAATGGAATTATTTTATTATTTTTTTTAAAATTATATTTATTTAAAATATCATTGCATAATAAAATACATTGATCACAAATATGTCCTGAAAGACCACTAATCATTTTTTTTGCTTCATTTTGATTTTTTTTACAAAAAGAACAGATTATAAGTTTTTTATTATTAATAGTATTATCCATATTTTTCTCTATTATAAATAGTATTTGTATAATTTTATAGTAAACGTTATTATTTATTTTTTTAAAATTGAATCTATAAGTCCATATTTTATAGCTTCTTTAGGGGAAAAGAAAAAATCTCTTTCTGTATCCTTGTTTATTTTTTTTATAGATACATTAGTATGAAAAGATAATAAATTGTTTATTATTTTTTTTACTTTTTTTATTTCTTTAGCATGTATTATAATATCTGAAGCTTGTCCTTGAAATCCACCTAATGGTTGATGTAGCATAACCCTTGCATGAGGTAAACAAAATCTTTTTCCTTTTTTTCCTGCGCATAATAGTATGGCAGCCATTGAACAAGCTTGCCCTAGACATATTGTATTAATATCAGGTTGAACAAATTGCATAGTATCATAAATAGACAAACCGGAAGTAATTATTCCTCCAGGTGAATTAATATATAAAAAAATATCTTTTTTTTTATTTTCTGATTCTAAAAATAATATTTGAGATATAATGATGCTAGCAAGGTGATCATCAATCTTTCCTGTTAGGAAGATAATTCTATCTTTTAATAAACGTGAAAAAATATCATAGGATCTTTCTCCTTGTGAATTTTTGTCAATAACAAAAGGTATTAAAGACATTTTTTTTTTATTTTTATTTCTTTTTTTAATATAATTCATTTAATTATCCTTTTTTTAAAAATTTATTTTTTTATTAATAAAAATATTATTAATTTTATTGTTTTGGATTATTTTTGTTATAAAAGTAATAATTATTTATATAAAATTTACATATTATTGTAATAATTTATTTTTTGCATTTTTTTTGATTTATATAGTAATATTTAAATTTAAATTTGTAATAAATAAAATTTATAAAAATAAATTTTTTATAAATATAAAACCATTTTGAATCATAGTATATAATAATTAATATAATATAAAGATAGAAAATAATAATTATTATTAATTAGATTTAATATTTATTTAATAAATATTTATTTTTTTATATTATTATTTATTTATCCTTAAATAATACTTAATATTAATGAGACATATCTAGACATGATTATTTTAACGAAAATATATACTTTTTATTCATACATATAAATATAAAAATATTTTTATATGACATTATTATATATATAATACTGAACAATTTTTTAGGAACACATTTAAAGGATATTTTATAGATAATATTTTATTATTTTAATAAAGATAAATTATTAAACTTATGAATTTAGTATTATAATAATATTGATAATATTTGAAATATTTATTTTTAATATAAATTTTTATATATTTATATTATTAGAAATAATATATTAATTAATATTATTAATTCACTTTTTTTTAAAAATTTTATTATAGTTAAAAATAATTTTATTTTTAATATACAATATAATTATTGTTTCTGTCAATTTAGAATGATTAAATGTATTAACTATAATAATTTCATTTAATAAAATATATTTATATATTTTTATTTTTTAATAAAAATATAATTTTTATAATGAAAAAATAATTTTTATTATTATTTTTAATGTATTTTTTATTACATTTTTTAAAATGAATAATATAAAATAAATATATTTTTTTATATAGGTTTAAGTATAATGAAAATATTTAACAAAAATAACATATTTAAATTTTTGATTTTTTCTTTTTTTTCTTTAGTGACATTATTAATAGTTTATGCAAGTAAACAAATATATATAAATTCTTATGGGTATATATTGACAAATGAACTTAGGTTAGTTTTAACGACTTTTAAACTTATGTTTGTTATTATTATTCCTGTATTTTTTTTAACTATTTTTATTATCTATTACTATCGTCGATCTAATGTTTCTTCAAGTTATCAGCCTAATTGGAATCATTCATATTTTTTAGAAATAATATGTTGGTTAATTCCAGTTATGATAATATCTTTCCTGGCAAATTTATCATATAAGACTACACATAAATTAGATCCTAGTAAATCATTACAATTAAATACTAATCAACCAATTACTATTGAAGTTATATCTTTAAATTGGCGTTGGTTATTTATTTATCCTGATTATAAAATTGCTACTATTAATGAAATAGCTTTCCCTAAACATGTTCCTGTACATTTTAATATCACTTCTCATTCTGTTATGAATTCCTTTTTTATTCCTAGTTTAGGTAGTCAAATTTATACTATGGCTGGAATGAAAACTAATTTAAATTTAATTGCAATGAATAGTGGTATTTATAAAGGTATTTCATCAAATTATAGCGGTCATGGTTTTTCTAACATGAAATTTAGAGTGTGTGTACAAAATAATCTCTTTAGTTTTAATAAATGGATAAAAAGAATAAAATTAAAAAAAAATGTTTTGTTTTCTAAAAAACAATTCTTAAAATTATCATATAATAGTAAACAACATCATATACAATATTTTTCATATATTGATCCTTTATTATTTTATAAAATAATTGATATGTTTAACATATTACATAATGTTTAATTTTTATATTTATATAAATAAAAATTAGTAATTTTTTATATATTTAATATTTTGAGGATAAACGATAGTGTTTGGAAAATTGACTTTTAATTCAATACCATACCATGAACCAATTATTGTAATAACATATATTTTGATTTTTTTATTTTCTTTTTTAGGTTTTATATATATTACATATTTTAAAAAATGGTTATATTTATGGAATCAATGGTTTACTTCAGTTGATCATAAAAAAATTGCTGTTATGTATTTTATATTAGCTTTTTTAATGTTTATTCGCGGTTTTTCAGATGCGGTAATGATGCGATTTCAACAATTTTTTTCTTCTTTACCTGAACATATAAGTATTTTACCAGCCAATCATTATGATCAAATATTTACCGCTCATGGCGTTATTATGATTTTTTTTGTAGCTATGCCTTTGGTCATTGGATTAATGAATTTTGTTGTTCCTCTACAAATAGGTTCAAGAGATTTAGCATTTCCTGTATTAAATAATCTGAGTTTTTGGTTAACTGCAAGTTCAGTCATTTTAATGATGTTATCTTTAGGAATTGGTGAATTTGCTCAAACTGGTTGGTTAGGGTATCCACCATTATCAGGAATAAAATATAGTCCGGGAGTGGGTGTAGATTATTGGATTTGGATTTTGCAAATTTCAGGATTAGGTGCTATTTTAACTTCTATTAATTTTATAGTAACTATTATTAATTTTCGCGCTCCAGGTATGACTATGTTTAAATTACCTGTTTTTACTTGGACTGCATTATGTACTAATATTCTTATTCTAATTTCTTTTCCCGTTTTATTTACTACTCTATTACTTTTATCTTTAGATAGATATTTTGGATTTCATTTTTTCACTAACGATATGGGTGGAAATATGATGTTATATGTTAACTTAATTTGGATATGGGGGCATCCTGAAGTTTATATATTAATATTGCCAATATTTGGTGTTTTTTCTGAAA
Source organism: Buchnera aphidicola (Cinara curvipes) (assembly GCF_900698915.1). Taxonomy (NCBI): domain Bacteria; kingdom Pseudomonadati; phylum Pseudomonadota; class Gammaproteobacteria; order Enterobacterales; family Erwiniaceae; genus Buchnera; species Buchnera aphidicola. The sequence continues at coordinate 346,465 of NZ_LR217710.1, read as the reverse complement.
TAGTATCTACTTTTTCAAGAAAATCATTATTTGGATATATATCTTTGATATGGGCTACTATTGTTATTACAATATTATCTTTTCTTGTATGGTTGCATCATTTTTTTACAATGGGCTCGGGTCCTGATGTAAATTCTTTTTTTAGTATTACAACTATGATAATAGCTATTCCAACTGGTGTTAAAATATTTAATTGGTTATTTACAATGTATCGAGGTAGTATTTTTTTTCATTCTTCTATGTTATGGACTATTGGTTTTTTGATTAGTTTTACAATAGGAGGAATGGCAGGGGTATTATTATCTATACCTCCGGTGGATTTTATATTGCACAATAGTTTATTTTTGGTTGCTCATTTTCATAATGTTATTATTGGAGGTGTAGTTTTTGGTTGTTTTGCCGGAATAACTTATTGGTTTCCAAAAATTTTTGGTTTTAAATTAAATGAATATTGGGGAAAATGTGCATTTATATTTTGGATGATTGGTTTTTTTATAGCTTTTATTCCTTTATATATATTAGGTTTTATGGGTATGACTCGTAGATTAAGTCAAAATATTGATTGTGAATATCATTTTTTATTGACAGTAGCTACTATTGGTATTTTTTTTATTTTTTTAGGTATTGTTTCTCAATTAATTCAATTTTTTGTTTCTATTAATAATCGTCATACTAATGAATATAGAGATTATAACGGAGATCCTTGGAATGGAAGAACATTAGAATGGTCTATTTCATCTCCACCTCCTATATACAATTTTTCAGTTATACCTACTGTAAAAAAAATAGATGATTTTTGGTATAAAAAAACAAATAAAAAAGAGGATATAAAAAAAGATATTCCTAAATATATTCATATGCCTAATAATTCTTCTGTGGGTATATTAATTGGTATATTTACTACTATTTTTGGTTTTTCTATGGTGTGGCATATTTGGTGGTTAGTTTATTTTTCAGTAATTGGAATATTTTTTAATATTTTATATATATCGTTTGTAACGGATAAAGGATATTTTATTTCTCAAAAAATAATAAAAAAAATAGAAAATGAATATATATCTATTAATAAAAAAATTATAAATAATATTAAATAATATATTTTTTTATATAAGGATTTGTGATGAACGATAAGAAAAAACATATTTCATATTCTTCATTAGAAAATAAAAATGTTTTTGGTATGTGGTTTTATTTAATGAGTGATTGTATTATTTTTTCTATATTATTTATTGTATATATAATTATGCTACGACATGGATATAGTAATTTTTTGAAAGAAAATAATTTATTTTCTCCTTCTATTGTCTGGACTGAAACATTATTTTTATTATTTAGTTCATTGTCATGTAGTTTTGTTAAATATTTTTCTAAATATTCTTATAAATTTTGTATTTTGATTTTTTTATTTATTACATTTTTATTAGGAAGTTGTTTTGTAGGATTGGAGTTTTTTGAATTTTTAAATCTTTTTAATAAAGGATTTTATCCGTTTTCTAATGGATATCTTTCTTCTTTTTTTGTTTTATTAGGAACACACGGACTACATGTTTTTTGTGGTTTATTATGGATATTAATTTTATTTTTTCAGATTTTTATTTTTGATTTAATTGATTCAGTTCGCTCTTCTTTAGTTTGTTTTTGTTTATTTTGGCATTTTTTAGATATTATTTGGATAGTATTAATTATGTGTGTTTATTTTATATAATTAAAAAAATAATATTATATATTTGGAGTTTTTAATAATGTTATCAAGAAAAAAAAATATATTAATCAATATTTTTATATTTTTTATAAAAAAAAAATTTTTTATTGGTTTTATTATTTCTTTATTTTTTATTATTTTTTATTTTTTTGTTTTAAATGATCAGTTATTAATTGTAAGTAATTATAAATATTATTTTTTATTTTTGGTAATTTTACAAATTTTTTTTTATTTTAAATATTTTATAGGTGTTAATTTTTCTCAAAAAAATTTTTTTATTATATTATTAATAATTTTTACTAGTATTATTATTGGTATAATTAGTATAGGATCTTTATGGATTTTCGATCATTTAAACCATTAAAATTAAATTTACTTTATTTTTTAAAAAACTTTAAGATAATAAATAAATTAGAATTAGTTAAACCAGGTATTATTTTAGGTAATTTAATTAGTTTATCGGGAGGTTTTTTTTTAGCTTCTCGTGGAAATTTATTAAAAAATTTGTTTTTTAAAATAATACTTGGAATTATAAGTATAATTTCTTCATCTTGTATATTAAATAATATTATTGATAGAGATGTAGATAAAATAATGAATCGTACAAAAAACCGGATATTATGTATTAATACTAGTAAGGAATTACTAGTTATAATATTTTTAATAGCCTGTTTTTTGTTTTTTTTTGGTATATATGTATTTTATATGTATGTAAATTTAATATGTACTATAATTGCTTTTATAGGTGTTTTTTTATATGTTATTTTGTATTCATTTTTTTTGAAAAGAAGATCATTATATTCAATTTTAATTGGTGGTATTTCTGGATCTTTACCGCCTATAATTGGTTATTTATCTGTAAATAATAAATTAAATGGATGTTGTTTAATTTTATTTTTAATTTTTATTTTTTGGCAAATTGCACATTTTTATTCTATAACAATATTTAGATATCAAGATTATAAATCTGCAGAAATTCCAACAGTTCCAATATTATATGGTTTTTTATATACTCAAAACTGTATTTCTTTTTGTATTATTAATGTATTTTTTTTAAATTTTTTATTATACTATTTTAGCTATGTAAATTTTTTTTATTGTTTTTATATGAACTTTTTTATTTTTTTATGGTTTATTTTTTCTATTGTTGGAAATATTTTTTTATTTTCTTTTAAAAAATGGTCACGTATTATGTTCTTTTTTTCTATTTTTATTATTTTTTTAATTAGTTTTTTACTATCTATTAATAATAGAAGTGATGAATATTTTTTTTTAAAAACAATTTTGATTTTTTGGTAATCCTGATATTTGACTAGCATTTTTCATGAATCCTTTTGGAAAAAGGATAAATAAATCTTGACTAGTCAAGAATATTTTTTTTTTTTTCATATATGTTAGCAACATTCTTATTGTTGGTGTTAAATTATATTTTTTATAAAATTTTCTCATACAAAAAATAATTTTCCAATGTTTTTGACTCATATTTATATTTAATTTTTTTGCAATAGATTTTGCAAATTTTATATTCCAATTTTTCATTTTTTTAGATATAGTAAATTATAGTAGAAAATAAAGATTAATAATAAATCTATTATATATTTTATTTTTGTATAAAAAGAATAGTTTTTTATATTTATTTTTATTTAAGTAAATTTAAATTTTTTTTTGACATTAATGTATCTAATACACCATTAATAAATTTATGACTAGTTTTTGATCCAAATTTTTTAGCTAATTCTATTCCTTCATTTATAACTACTTTATCTGGAATATCTAAACGTCTCATAATTTCATAAGAAGATAATCTAAGTATTGCTTTTTCGATTTGATCTATTTTTTTATTTTTTTTTGATAAAATTGGATTAATTATATTATCTAAATAATGAACATTTTGAATTACTCCTGTAACGATTTCATTAAAATATTGTTTATCTAATAAAAAATCTTTATTTTCTTTTATTACATAATTTTTAATTTCTGATATAATTATTTGTTTTGATATTTGCCAAGAGTATATTGCTTGTATAGCCATTTCTCTTGATTTTCTTCTTTTTGACGGGTTCATAATTTTATTTCCTATTTTGAAAAATATATTAATAACTTTAATTAATATAAATTTTATTTATAAACTTTATTATAATTATAATTTTTATTATATAATAAAATATATATTTTTTAAAAAATATTTATGTATTTACAATGTACAAAATATATATAAATATTTATTTCTAAAAACAGTTGTTTATATTTATAAATATGTTATAATGTTTAAAATTGATAGCGGGGTGGAGCAGTCAGGTAGCTCGTCGGGCTCATAACCCGAAGGTCGTTGGTTCAAATCCAACTCCCGCAACCATAATTTTAATAATAATTTTTATTTAATGAAATAATTTTTTTATTTAAACCAGAAAATCTTTTTTGTTTATTTTTAATAATATTATGTATTCTGTTAACACAACCGTATATCGTTATTCTGTTTTTTGCTCTTGTAATAGCGGTATAAAATAATTCTTTACATAATATTTTTAAAAAATAATCCGGAATAACTATTTGAACTGATGAAAATTCTGATCCTTGTGATTTATGTATGGTCATAGACCAAGCTGATTCATAATGAAACAATATTCTAGGATCAACTATTTTTAGTTTATTATTTGGTGATAAAAAATGTATTTTTATTTTTTTATTAACAAGTAAACAAATTCCAACATCCCCATTCATTAATTGTAATGATTTATTATTTTTTTTAATTAAAATTGGTTTACCATGATAAAATGGTTTTTTTATTTCATTACTACTATTTTTATTTATTTTTTTTATAAACCATGTATCTAAATATTCATTTATTTTGTTTGTTCCAAACAAACCTTCATTTACTGTACATAAAATTCTATATTTATTAAATTTTTTTATTATTTTTTTAGGTTTATTTTTTTTATTAATATATTCTAAATATTTAGTATAATATTTTTTTATATTTTTTAACATATTAAAATAGTTTTCTTTTGTTTTTAATCTTTTCCAGATAATATCAGAAAATTTTTTCCTGTAAATTTTATATATATTATTATATTGATTATTTTCTATTGTTTTTACAAGTAAATTAATGCCAGATTTTTTTTTAAATCTGTATTTTTTTTTTAAAATAGATATATAATTTTTTTTTATGTTTTTACTAGAAATATTTTTTTTTTTATTATTACATAGTTCTTGTAATACTGATCCAACTTCTATTGAAGGTAATTGATTTACATCTCCTACAAAAATTATTTTTGTTTTTCTATCTATATTAGTAACAATAATATCCATTATATTTAAATCAATCATAGATGATTCATCTATTATTAAGACGTCTATTATTTTGTTTTTTTTTTTATTTTTTTTATTACATTGATTTGTTTCTTTTTGAATGTTAAATAAGTTATGAAGAGTAATTCCAATTTTTGGAAAAGAAATTTTATTTTTTTTATTTATATTTTCTTTATTTAAAATGTTAAATATAGATTGAGTTAATTTTGTTGCTGCTTTTCCTGTTGTAGCTGATAATTGAATATTAATTTTTTTCTTTGTAGAGTTTATTAAAATTAATATAAAATATGCTAATATATATGTTTTTCCTGTTCCAGGCCCTCCTGTTATAAAAAATATATAACTTGATAAAGCTTTTTGTATAGTTATTTTTTGAATATAATCAATTTTTTTTGGATAATATTTATTAATTAATTTTTCATATTTTTTAAAATAATTTTTATTAAATTTTAATTTTTGATTATAAATAAATTCAATTATTTTATTTTCAGAATACCAATATTTATATATATAAATATATTCCCTGTCTAGAACTAATGGAGTTTTTTGTGCTCCATTGCTGCATGATATATTATTAATTACTTGTTCAAACCATTTTTTATTATTTTTACTAACTAATATTAGTAATTTAAATAAAAATTTGTTTTTTATTTTTAAACATTTTTTATTTTTAAACATTTTTATTGGTAAACAACTATGACCATAGTATGCTGAATATCTTAAAAATAAGATTACTAGTATTATTTCTTCAGAGTAATTGAAAAAATTTTTATTATAACAAGAATAAAAATCTGCACAATGAATAATGTTTTTTTCTTTTGCTTTAAGTATTATATTAAAAAATTTTTTTTTATTTTTAGGTGTCATAAAATTCTCCAGCGAAAAGTTTATCTAAATTATTAATTAATAAAAAAGAAGGTTTAATAAAATATATACCAGAATTTTTTTGATCATCAAATGCTCTGAGAAACAAATAAAATACTCCTCCAAAATGTATTTTATAATTATATTTTTTTATTTTTACTTTAAGAAAACGATGAATGGCTAAACTATATAATTGATATTGAATATCATAACGATATTTAATTATTTCTTGTTTTATTTTGCTCTGACTATAATAATGATTATTAGGTCCTAAATAATTAGATTTATAATCTATAATATAATATTTTTTTTTCCATAAAAATACCATATCTATAGTTCCTGTTAGTATTCCAGAAATATTTTTAAATTTAATATTTTTACATTTTTTAGATAAAGGATCAAATTTTTTTATAATTTTATTTAATTTTTTTATATTAATGTTTTTTTTTATTGGAATTATAAAACTTATTTCTTTTTTATATTCGTTTTCTTTTAATTGATTTAATTTTAATTTATCATCATTTAATGATGAAGATATAAAAATACATATCCAGTTATATAATTTTTTTATCCATATTTTAGATAATGATATGAAGTTTAGTTTTCTGATAATTTTTTTTATATTTTTTTTTTTTGAAAATTTTATTTTTTTTAAGATATGATGCAAATATGTTCCATATTCTTTTCCTGATGGTAATTTATAAATATTTATTTTAGAAAGTGTGTTTTTGTTTTTATTAAATATAATTTTATTATTTTCAATATCTATTTCAGTATTATTTTTTTTTTTTAATAAATTATATTTTATAATTTTAGAAAAATTTATTTTAGTCCAGGGATTTTTTATTTTTTTTAATAATTTAGGGATAAATATTTTATTTTTTTTTAAAGATTTTTTTTTAAATATTATTATATTTTTTTTTGTTAATTTTTTTGTTGGCTTTTTTATTGAAAAAATTTCTATATTTTTTTTTTTATTATTTAGTTCTTTTTTTAGATTATCAAAGCTTAGCTTTTTACCTTTTTGTATTAAAAAACCAAGACTATTTGTATGAAAATTGGTATAAATTTTTTTATTTTTTTTTTCTTTAATTATTGCCATTCCTATACTGCAATGTAATATACTTCTTGTTAATGCAACATAAAGTAAACGAATGTCTTCTGATAACTTTTCTTGAAAAGATAATTTATAACTTTTTTTTCTATTTTTTAAGTTAATTATATTTTTCATTTTTTTTTTACAAAAAAACGTATTATTATTTTTTATTTGAGAAGCGCTAAAAAAGGGAATCCATATTATTGGATATTCTAATCCTTTTGATTTATATACAGTAATTATTTTTACACATTTTTGATCTGAAATATTGTTATATTTTTTTATATGTAGTTTATTACTATTTTCTAGATTATCTTGTAAAAATTTTTTTTTTAACCATATTATTAATAAGAATTTGTTTTTTATCTCTTGGTTTTTTTTTTCTAATATTTCTGCTAAATCAATAATATTTTGTGCATTAATAGTATTTTTTTTTAAAGAAGTAGAAGAATCTTGTATGTTGAAATCAATTATTATTTTTATTATCATTTTTGAAATACCTAATGTATTCCAAATTATATAGTATTTTTTTAATTTATTTAATAAAGAAAAATAAAGTTCTTTTTTTTGGTTTATTAAATAAATATCGTAAATATTTTTTTTAAATATTTCTGTTATTAATAATCTTTGAAATTTTAATTCATTTGATAGATCAATTATAGAATCAAGAATACATATTATTTCTTTTGTTTCTGTAGTATGAAAAATATTATTTTTTTGAGATGTATAAATTACTTTAATTTTTTTTTTTTCTAATTCTTTTTGAATAATTGATGCTTCATACTTATTTTTTACTAAAATTGCTATATCATTAGGTTGAATTAAACGTTTTTTTTTATTTTTTAATGTAATAAAAGATTTTTTTTTATATTTATTAGATAACCATTTAAATATTGAATATGCACATTCTTTAGAAATCCATGAATAATATTCTTTTTTGGTTATTATTTTTTTATTTTCAAAAATAAATTGGAATGCTGGTTGTTGGATATTATTAATAGTAAATTGAATATTTTTATTTTCTATATGTGTAATTGATGGTTGAAAATTAATTTCTTTAAAAATAAATGGTTTTTTAATTTGAGAAAATAATATATTAGTTCCTTTGACAATATTTTTAGATGAACGAAAATTTTCTTTTAAAAAAAAATGTTTTTTTATTTTCTTTTTAAATTTTAGGTATAAAAATATATTAGCTCCTCTAAAACTATATATAGACTGTTTAGGATCTCCAATTAAAATAAGTGATTTATTTTTCTTATTATTATATAACGAATAAAATATATTAAATTGAGTATCATCAATATCTTGACATTCATCAATTATAGTAACAGTATATTTTTTTAGAATATTTTTTTTTATAATAGAATCTTTTAATTTTATTTCTTTCCACATTATTTTATTTAAGTCGTTAAATTCTAATCCATTTTTTTCATTTTTTTTTCTTTTAATTATTTTTGGAATAGTTTTTAATGCAAAATAAATAAAATATTCAAAAAATAAATTATATTGAATAAACATTTTTTCTACATACCTAAAAAAAATATATTTAGTAGAATATTTTAATAGTTTATTTGTCTGTATTCTTTTATATTGAAAATATTGAAATACTTTAGGAATCGAGCAGTCTTCTTTTTTGTTTTGAGACCATTTATTTATTTTTTCGTACCATATATTTAAATTTTTCTTATTATATATTCTTTTATTAAGATTAATATTTTTTACTAAATTTTTTATTTTTCTTTTTTGTGTTTTCCATATTTTTTTTGTTTTTTTTATAATTACATTAATATTATTAAATTGTTTAATTAAATTAGTATTTTTTGGAAAATTATGTTTAAATTTTATATTTTTTTGATTTAACCATATATGTATATATTTAAAAAATTGTTGTGGTGTTTTCCATTTTTTTATAATTATTTTAACTATTTTTTTGTTAGTAAAATATACATATTTTCTCCAAAAATCTTTTGTAGATTCAATTTGTATTTTTTGTATATTAGATAATATTTTTTTATGTATTATTTGTTGACATAAAATTTTTTGTTCTAATAATATGTGTCTAAAAAATCCATGTAGTGTATATATCATAATTGAATCAATATTTTTTTTTATTTTTTCTAATGATTTAATTGTTTTTTTGAAATTTTTAATGTCTTTTATAACGTCTAATAATTCATTATTTTGTTCTTTTTTTTTAGTGCATATGTCATATAATTGACAAATTTTTTTATATAATCTTTTTTTTAATTCGTTTTTTGATGATTCAGTAAATGTAACTATTAGTATTTCATTTATTGATAGAGGATGTGAATATTTTTTTTTTAATTCTAAATTTAAAATAAATCGCAAATATAAACAAATAATAGAAGATGTTTTTCCGGTTCCTGCTGATGATTCTATTAAAGTAATACCATGATTTGGTATTTTTTTTATATTAAAAGGTATATATTTCATATTATTTCTCAGTAATCATATAAATTAATAATTTAATTAGTAATTAAATTATATGATATTTCTTGATGTTAGTATTTTTAAAAATAGGTAATAACCAATATTTGCAAGTACGGCATATTTTTTTTATAATTATAGGGTTTATTTTTGAAATTAATTTTTTTATATAGACATTATTTTTTTCACCCTCACGGAATAAACTCCCATTCCATTCTTGCAGAAATTTTTTTTTCGCAATGTTTAGAGTATATTTATCGTTTTTTATAATATTAAATTTTTTGAAATATATTGATTGTAACCAAATAATCCCAGATTTTAATATTAATAATGGTTTTTTTAATCCATCTATATATCCTTGAATATATTTTTCTAAATATTTTTCAGCTTTTTTTTTTGTTAAAAAAGAAAATTCTAAATTAGAGTTATTAATTCCTAATAAAATACTTTTATTATTTTTTTTTAAAATACAGCAAATTATATGTTCTATCCATAAGGAGATTATTTCTTTGTAATTAATTTTATTTGTACACCAATGAACTAAATTTGTTTTATTGATTTTTTTGATTTTTCCTGATAATTTATATTTTTTTATTTTTAAATTAAAATTAATTTCTTTAGGAGAATTTGTAATTTGGTTAATTTGATTAGATAAAATATACATTTTTTTTTCTTCTTTTTTCCATAATATTTTTCCTACATTGTTAGGAGGTAGTTTATTTTTTAATTGAAATTTTTTAAACAAATTTTTGGTTTGTTTTTTTAATAAAAAATATTTTAATATTTTATTTCTTATTTTATATTTATCTAATGGTTGTATATAGAATGATTCATCTTTTGATAACTTATTTTTTATGTTATTTAAAATATGTACGTTTAAATTTTTTTTAAAAAAATACTGAATTGGATTTTTCCAGAAATTTACTAATTCTTTTATTTTGATACTATTTTTAATAGTAAAATTAATTTTTTTATATTTTTTTATATTATTTTTTTTTTGAGAAAATTTTTCTAATGTTGTATTTATTAAACAAAAATTATTTAATTTATTCTTGTTATTTATGTATACTTTATCTACAATATTTATTGTACTTTTTTTACATTTTTTTTTATTTTTAATATAAAAATTTTTTTTTATATAATGAATAATATCAGTAATATATTTTGATGGATAATGCTTATTTTCTGTTATTGTATTTTTTGTATAACTTAAAAGTAAATATTTTTGAGTTGATATAATTGTTTCAAAAAAAATATTTTTATTATTCTGATAGATTTCACTATTAATGAAATTTAATATATCTGTCTTTTTAGGTATAGAGATATTTTCTTGATTACAACCTATTATACAGATCATTTTGAATGGTATCATTCTTATTTTATTTAAGTTCATAATGTTAATATATCCAGACATAAACTTATTTTTTTCACATAATGAAAAATTATATTCAAAGAATTGTTGTAACAAAATATCAATTGATATTTTGTTTAAATAATTCATAGTGATTCCAGTCGATATAATTTTTTTCCATATATTTTCTAATTCAAAAAAAAACATTTTATATTTTATAGGTATATAAAAAAATTCTTTTATTATTTGTGGAATAATATTTAACCAACTTTTTAATAATTTTTTGTTTAATATTTTTTTTCTTAATTTTTGTAATTTAGTAATTAAATCAATAAAATTTCCTAAAAGTATATTATTTTTGTTAGAAGAAATATTATATATAGATATATTATTCCATATAGAATATTTTCCTTGTAATAGAAATCCAGCTGTAATTCTTTTTATTGCATAACTCCATGAATATGTATTAATATCAGTAATAGACATTTGTTTAAAATGATCTTTATCAAAACCAAATCGAACATTTAAATCTGATATATATTTGTAAATAATTTTAATGTCATCAGATTTTATGAAAAATTTCTTTCTTAATAATTTTTCATCTAATAAAGATAATACCCAGGAATATTCAAAACGATTTTTTTTAATTTGTAATATTTTTTTTATTATTAGTAAAATATTTTTTTTTAAAATATTTATATTAGAATTATGAATAGAAGAATTATTAGGTAAAAAGGAAGAAAATATTTGATTTATATAATACAAATATGGATTTATATTATTTGTTGTAATTAGAATATTATGTGGTTTTATTTTTTTATCAGAGTTTAGTATATTAATTATATGTGCATATAATATTTGAATTTCTTGTAAGCGTGAGTAACATTTATGTATAAAAATAGATTTATCATTTATATAAAATTTTTTTTTTATATTTTTTTTGTAAAGTGATTTGTTAAATAAATTATATTGTAAAATAGATAAAATTTTTTTTGTATGAGATTTATTAAAAAAAAATTTTTTTTTACACAATAATGATTTTTTATTATTTTTTTTTTAGGTAATATATTTATTTTTTTAAAAAAAACAAGAGTAGAATTCATATTTTTGTTTTTTTTATCATATATTTGGTATTGAAATAAATATATTGAAGTAATATTTTTAATTATATGTATAATAAAATTTACAAATGGATTTATTGGAGAAAAAGATAATATAAATATTTTTTTAGGTATTATTTGAGAAATATATTTTTTATTTTTTAAAAAATTATTAATTATTTCAGTAAAGTTATTTTCTTTTAAATCTTTTATTTTTTTTATTATTAATTTCCATAATTTTTTTTGCCATAAGTACAATGTTTTAGATGAATTATTTTTTTTTTCTGTTTCCCACATGTATATTAATTCAGGTTTAAAAAAAATATATTTAATAAAAATATCTGCCATATATGAACAAAATTCAAAATTTTTATAAAAAATACCGTATTTTTTTAAAAATAAACATTTTTTTTGGTCTCTTATAATTGACATTAAAATCCATTGTAAACTTTTTTTTTTAAATAAAATAGGAATTTGATATTTTTTTTTATGATTTATATTTCTAATTAAATTAATAAAAAATTTTGAAATAATGAAATATTTTATATTCATACTAATATTTTTATTTTTAGAAATATATATTTCTATCCATTTTTTTATATTTAAATTATCAATTAAAAATATTTCTTCAAGAAAAATGTTTTTATTTTTATTTGTCATAATTTTTGTACAAATTTTTTTTAAAAGAAAATTTATTTGGTTTGATTGATATATTTTTAACATATAGTTCCAGGATATAATAGATTTTATTTTTTTGGCGTAGAAAAATTTAATTCTACGCCTAATGTTTTTTGATTATATATTATTTTTTCTTTCTTTCTATTTTTTTTTATTTCTTTTTAATATTTTATATATTTTTTTGTATAAATAAATATCCATTTTTGGGTAAGGTATAGTAATATTATGTTCATCTAATGCTTTTTTAAATTTTAACATTAAGTCTGAGTAGACTACATTTAGTTCTTTAGTATGACACCAGCATTTTACAACAAATTTTAATGATGAAGGTGAAAATTCATTTAATCCAATGAAATTACCTGGATGTTTTAAAACACGTTCTTCATTATCAAGAACATTTTGTAATACTGAAATTACTAAATCTACATCAGAATCATATGCGACATTAATAACAAATTGATTTCTACGTATTGGTTCACGCGAATAATTTATAATATTACCAGCAACAATTTTTCCATTAGGAATAACAATAATTTTTCCATCTAATGTTTTCAATGTTGTATAAAATATATGTATGTTTAATACAGTTCCAGCAGCATTACCTAAATTAACATATTCATTTGTTCTTAAAGGTCTTAATAAAACTAACAGTACACCGGCTGCAAAATTAGATAATGATCCTTGTAGTGCTAATCCTACTGCCATTCCAGCAGTTCCCAGAATAGTAATTATTGAATTTGTTTGTACTCCTATTTGCCCCAAAGCTATAATAAATGTAAATGTGATTACAATATATCGAGCTAAAGTAGATAAAAAACCAGAAATTGTATTATCTATATGACGTAAAGATAATAATTTTTTAGCTATACTTGCAAATAACTGACTAATAAAAAAACCAATAGTTATTACAATAATAGCAAAAAACAAATTAATTAGATAAGATAGAAGTGTTTGTTTACCCCATAAAAAACAAAAACCTATATTATTAACATAATCTATTATATGTAATTTTTCTATTATTTTTTTTATGACAAAAATTTTTTTGCACATTTTCTATTTTTTATAGATTATTGAAAATAAATATTTTTATTTAATGATAGTAATAAAAAATAATTTATTAATTTAATTAATTTTAAAATTATTTATATAGTTAAATATATATATATTTAACCAATATAAGTAATATTAATATTTATTATTTTAAATTATAAAAACGATGTATAATAATCATAATTTTTTTATAATAAAAATATATATTTAGAATACTTATAATTTATTATGTGAATTTAGTATAGTAAAAATTTTTTTTAAATATTTTATAGAATATTTTTGTGCATTTCTTAACCACACTCTAGGATCATAATATTTTTTATTTGGTTCGCTCTCACCAACTTTAGTTCCTAGCTGACTTTTTAAGTGTTTTTTGTTATTTAAGTAAAAATCTAATACACCTTTCCAATAATTCCATTGTATGTCTGTATCAATATTGAATTTAACAACTCCATAATTAATAGATTTTTTAATATCTGATATATCTGTTCCTGATCCGCCATGGAAAACAAAATTTAAAGGATTTTTGGGTAGTTTATTAACTAAACTTATATATTTTTGCGCTTTTTTTAATATTGAAGGTTTTAATTGTATTTTTCCTGGTTTATATACTCCATGAATATTTCCAAATGATGCAGCAATAATAAAATTATCACTAATTTTATTCAATTTATTAAAAGCAAAATGAATATCTTTTGTATCAGTATATAATAATTTTTTGTTGATATTTGTATTATCTATTCCGTCTTCTTCTCCTCCTGTACAACCTAATTCCATTTCTAGAATCATATTTAAATAAGTTAATTTTTTTAAGTATTCAGATGAAATATGGATATTTTTTTGAATATTTTCTTTTGATAAATCTATCATATGAGATGAGAATAAAGGACGACCATATCGTTTAAAAAATTTCCCTCCTTCTTTCAATAATCCATTAATCCATGGTAAATGATTAAAATCACAATGATCAGTGTGTAATATAACTGGAACATTATAATATTTTGATATTAAATGAACATGTTTTGCTCCTGATATTGATCCTATTATTGCATTTCTATGTCCTTTTTTTTGTAAACCTAAACCGCTCATAAATTCTGATCCTCCGTAAGAAAATTGTATAATTATCGGAGATCTTTCTTTTGAAGCTGCTTCTAAAGCACTATTTATTGAATCTGTACTAATACAATTTATAGCAGGTATAGCAAATTTATTTTTTTTAGCTAAAGAAAATATAATTTTTGTTTCGTCAGAATTTAATACACCAGGTTTAATAATATCTAAAATCTTATACATGGTATTTTTTCCTATTTGATAAATATATAAATATTTCATTAAATATTTGTAAATTATTTTTATGTAGTAATTTTAAAATTTTTTAATTTATCAAGAATTGGTAATGTTTTATTTTCTATAAATTTTAGGAAAGACCCTCCTCCTGTAGAAATATAAGAAATTTTATTTTTTAAATTAAATAACTCAATTACAGCTATAGTATCACCTCCCCCGGCGATAGAAAAAGAAGAACTATTTGCAATAGATTTAGCTATTTCTTCTGTTCCTTTTCTGAAATTTGGAAATTCAAAAACACCCATAGGTCCATTCCAAATTATCATTTTTGCTTTTTTTATTATTTTTTTATAATGTTCTATTGTTTTATCTCCTATATCTAATATTTCTTCATTTGATAATATATTTGATAATAATTTTATTTTTGATTTTGATTTTATAGAATATGATGTACCAACACGAGAATCAACAGGTAATACTATTTTATTAGTTTCACATAATTTTTTTGCTTTTTCTTGAAAACTTTTTTCATAGAGAGATTTACCTATAGAGTAATGCGTAGAGATAAATGTATTTGCAATTCCTCCTCCTACTAACATAGTATCTGTAATTTTTAGTAATGTATTTAATAATTTAAACTTTGTTGATACTTTCGCTCCACCTACTATTGTAACTATAGGATGTAATGGTTTATTAAATATACTTTTTAATATTTTTATTTCTGAATATAATAATGGACCAATACATGCTTTTTTTACAAAGTCACAAATACCATATGTTGAAGATTCTATTCGATGTGCTGTTGCGAAAGCATCCATAACAAAAATATCACATAAACTAGAATATTTTTTAGATAGATTTATATTATTCTTAGTTTCTCCATAGTTAAATCTTACATTTTCTAACATAACAATTTCATTAGATTTTATTTTAATACCTTGTAAATAGTTTTTAGAAAATATTATTTTTGTTTCTGGTAATTTTTTCTTTAAATATTCAAATACTGGAAATAAAGAAAACTTTTTTTTATATTCACCTTCTTTAGGTCTTCCTAAATGGGAGGCTAGTATAATTTTTGCGTTTTTTTTTAATGCTAATTTAATAGTTGGAATAGAACGATCAATACGTTCACTAGATATTATTTTTTTATTATTTATTGGAACATTTAAATCTAATCTAATAAATACTCTTTTATTTTCTAAATCAATATCTTTCATATGTATCATTTTTTTTTCCTTAAATTAGTATTTAAAAATATATTTAATATTATACTAGTATTTTTATGTTAACAGTTAATTTTATACTTTGTATAAAAACATATTTTATTTATAATAGAATTTTTTAATTATAATAATAATTATATTATATATTCAATATTTTACTACAATATAAATTTTAAATATAATATTTTGTATTAATTATATTTATAATATTATTAATGTATATTAATAAATAAATTTAAATATATATATTAATATACGATATTAAAATTATATGAAATATGATTTTATTATCATATATTTATTTTTAATAAAAAATATTAGTTTTTTTTAATTTTATAACAAATAAATTACTTATATAGTATAATAAGTATTATTTTAATAATTTTAAATAAAAATTTACAATAAATATCTTTTATAGATAATTAATAGTTATATTAATTTTTATTAAAAATATAAAAATTATATTTTTATATAAAAAATTATATTTATAATAAATAAAGTATAATTTTTAACATATAAAGAGGATTTATGAAAAAGTTAGTTGGCTTTATTGGTTGGAGAGGTATGGTTGGATCAGTTTTATTAGATCGTTTAAAGAAAAAAAATGATTTTTTTAATTTTCGATCAGTTTTTTTTACTACATCTCAGATTAATGGTAAGTCTCCAAAAGTATTAAATTGTGTTTCCTCTAACTTAGAAGATGCATATAATATTGATTATTTAGTTACATTAGATATTATTGTTTCATGTCAAGGAGAAAAATATACACGATATATTTATTCAAAATTAAAGAATTTTGGTTGGCAAGGTTATTGGATTGATGCATCTTCTTTTTTAAGGATGAATAAAAAATCAATTATTGTATTAGATCCTGTTAATTTAAGTTCTATACAATCAGGTATCAATAAAGGAATTAAGACTTTTGTAGGTGGAAATTGTACTGTTAGTCTAATGTTAATGGCTTTAGGTGGTTTATTTTCTCATAAACTTGTTGATTGGATTTCTGTTTCTACGTATCAATCTGTTTCAGGTAGTGGATCTAAATCAATGTTAGAGTTGTTGGAACAGATAGGATTTGTTTATAAAAATATATCTAGTTATTTAGTTTCTTCAAAAAAATCTATTCTAGAAATAGAAAAAATATTTACCTATTCTTTAAATAGAATAAATTTTTCTGAAAAAAAAATAAAATCTCCATTACTAGGAAATTTAATTCCTTGGATTGATAAATTAATGGATAACGGACAAACAAAAGAAGAATGGAAAGGTTCAGTAGAAACAAATAAAATTTTAGATTCTAAAAAAAATATTCCTATTGATGGAGTATGCGTTCGAGTTCCTTCTTTACGGTGTCACAGCCAAGCTTTTACTATTAAATTAAATTGTGATATTTCGATAAAAGAAATTGAATCATTAATTATTTCTCATAATAAATGGGTTAAAGTTATTAAAAATGATTTTGATTCTACAATAAATCAATTAAATCCTTTAAAAGTTTCAAGTACTTTAAATATTCCAATAGGAAGAATAAAAAAAATGAATATAGGAAAAAAATATTTATCTGCTTTTTCTATAGGAGATCAATTATTATGGGGTGCCGCAGAACCATTACGTCGTATTTTAAATATATTAATAAATATTTAATGAAATTTATTTTTATTAAATAATTTTAATATTTTTTTTTAATTTTTATAAGATGTTGATATGGAATATATTTTAGTGAACTAGATAATAATTTATGTTTCATAAATCGACAAAAGAAAATGATATCTTTATTACTAAATTTGTCATTGGTTATGATTAGAATTTTCCCTCTTTTTTTTGTTTTTCTGATTTTTTTTCTTAATGTTAGTACTACATCAGGACATCTTAATCCTGATAAATTTAGGATATATATCATCATATTTTTCTCTTATATAAGTATTTTTATTAAATATTTAATTTTAATTAAAAATAATTGATAGTGTTTTTAAGTGCATCCAGATATCTTTTATTTGATTTTTTTGAATACATGCTTCTATTTTCTTTAGTATTTTTAATGCTAATTGAATTATATTAATAGAATTTTTTTTTATTAAATAATTTAATAAAATTGAATTTATTTTATTTTTTTTATTAACATTAATAAATTTATTTTCTAAATTTTGTTTATATAAAATCATGTATATTAATTCTTTATATGCATGGATTAATATTACAAAATCATATTTTTGTTTTTTTAGAATTTTTAATATTTGAATTGATTTTTCTTTTTTATTATAAATAATTGATTTAATCCAATCATTATAATTTAATATTTGATTTTTTTTATAATATTTATATATCATTTTTTTTGTAATAAGAATATTAGGGTATAATAAAATTATATTTTTTAATAAATTTATAAAATATTGTTTATTTATATAGATATTTTTTAAAAAAAAATTTTTTGCTTCTAAATTCATAGAATTGTTTCTTTTTTTTATAGTATCATTAATCCAATATTTTATATTATTTATATAAGATAAAGAGTTGTTTATTATTACACCAATATTTTTTAAATAACTATAAAAAAATTTTTTACATAGAAAATTATAATATAAGTTTGGAAAACAAAATATTTTTATAATATTATTTTGAGAGTAAAATTCTATTTTCTTCATTTTATTTTGTAGATTAACAGACATAATTGAATCATAAATAGTTATACTAAAAATTTTTTTTTTTTTAAATAAATCTTGTTTTTTAAATCTTTCAAAAATATGATTCCAATCATTATTATTATTTATAATTAACTCTTTTTTTATAATGTTATATTTTTTTTTTATATTATTTAAAATAATATTTTTATTTTTTTTTATGAAAATATATTCAGATTCTAAAATAATGTATGTAAATATTTTTTTTTTATTAATATAATTTTTTAAATTTATAGTATCTGTAAACATAGATTATCTTTTTAGTAAAAAGTAATTAAATTATATTGAATTTTTTTTTAATACAACAAAATTAATAATTTTATATGGTATAAAAATTGTTTTTTTAATAACCATATTATGAAAATATTTTTTTATTTCTTTTTTAATTAAAATTAATTCAATAATTTCTTTTTTTGATAAATTATTTTTTATTTTTATGAAATTTCTTTTTTTTCCATTAATTTGAATTATTAGAGTATAAGTATCTTGTATAATTAATTTATTAGTAGGTTTTGGCCAGCTCTCTGTATCAATATTATTTTTTTTATTTTTTATTTTTCTCCATAATATAAAACAAATATGTGGTGTAAAAGGATATAACATTTTTATAATAGCTTCTAAAGATATTTTTAGGTTTTTTTCATCTATTTTCTTTTTGCTATACATCTTTATAATATAGTTAAGGAATTTTATTATATGAGCTATAGCAGTATTGTATGAAGTTTTTTTATCAATATCATTAGTAACATTAATAATTGTTTTGTTTAAATTGTATTTTATTTTTTCCTGATTATAACTATATTTTTTAGATATATTTTTTGTTTTGTTTAAATTAACTGTATGAACAAAATTCCATATTTTCTTTAAAAATCTATACATTCCGATAATACTAGTAGAATTCCATTCTAATGATGTATTTATTGGAGCAGCAAACATCAAAAATAAACGCAATGTATCAGAACCATATTTTTTTATAATTTTGTCCGGATCTATACCATTATTTTTTGATTTTGACATCTTTATTTTTCCAGCATAGATAACTTTATTTAAACAATTTTTTTTTGAAACTTTAATGATTTTTCCATAAATATCACGAGTAATATTTAATTTAGAGTGTGATAACCATTTTTTACTTCCGTCTTTATTATAGGTATAAAATGAATCAATTATTACCATTCCCTGGCAAATTAATTGTTTTACTGGTTCTTTCGAATTTACATATCCAAAATCATATAATAATTTATGAAAAAAACGAAAATATATTAAGTGCATAACAGCATGTTCAATTCCACCAACATATTGATCTACCGGTAACCAATATTTTGTTGCTTTTGAATCTAAAATATCTTTTTTAAATTTAGGATTAGTATATCTTGCATAATACCATGAAGATTCCATGAATGTATCAAAAGTATCAGTTTCTCTAGTTGCATTTTTTCCAGATATTTTAATTTTTAACCAATTTTTATAGGATAGTAATGATGTTGATTTATTATCTTGATATATATAATTAGGTAAAATAACCGGTAATTTTTTTTCTTCTACTGGAACTATTTTATTTTTATGATTAGTTATCATGGGTATTGGCGCACCCCAATATCTTTGTCTAGAAATACACCAATCTTTTATTTTGTAATATGTACATGATTTTGCTATTTTTCTAGATATTAGAAAATTGAAAATAGCGTTACGTGCTTGTAATATAGTTAATCCATTAAATTCTAAACTATTAATTAAATATTTTTCTTTATTATTATTAGTAGAATTAGAAAATATTAATTTAATAGGTATATTATTTAATTTAGCAAACAAATGATCTATTTTACTGTTACAAGGAACAGCCATAATTGCTCCGGAAGCATAATCATGTTTTACATAATTAGTTATCCATAAGGGTATTTTTTCTTGAGTTAAAGGATGTAATATAAATAAATTTGTATTAATACCAATTAAATTATTTTCATTTTGAAAATTAGTATTTATGATATCTGGGTTATTTCTTAAAAATTGATTTATTTTGACATTATTTTTAAGAAATATATTAATTAATGGATGATGTATTGATATTGCAAAAAATGTTATACCCATTATAGTTTCGGGTTTTGTAGTATATATTTTTAAAAAATAATTTATATTATACACTTTACATTTTATTTGAATACCTTTTGATTTTCCTATCCAGTTTTTTTGCATTGAAATTACTTCTTTAGGCCATTTATCTAATAATTTTAAATCTTTTAATAAAATATTTGCATATTTTTTAATTTTAATAAACCATTGTGATATTTTTTTTAATTTAATTTTTGAACCGCATCTCCAACATACTCCATTTTGAGCTTGTTCATTTGCTAGTACTGTTTTATCAAATTCACACCAATTAACTAAAGTTTTTTTTTTATATACTAGATTTTTTTTAAATAGTTTTATAAAAAAAGATTGTTCCCATTTGTAGTATTCTGGTTTACATGTTGTAATTTCTCTATTCCAATCATAACTAAATCCCAATGATTGTAATTGTTTTTTCATTATAGAAATATTATGAAATGTCCATTTTTTAGGAGAAATTTTGTTTTTTATTGCAGTTTCTTCAGCAGGTAATCCAAAAGCATCCCATCCAATAGGATGTAATACATTTTTTCCTAGCATTCTTTGATAACGAGCAATAACATCACTAATTGTATAGTTTCTTACATGGCCCATATGTAATTTCCCAGAAGGATAGGGGATCATAGGTAAACAATAGAATTTTTCTTTGTCTTTATTTTCTTTAACAGAAAATATTTTTTTTTTATACCAATAATCTTGAACAAATAATTCAATTTTTTTAGGATTATATTCATTACTTTTCATAATTTTTCCTATTAATAATTCTCTTTGTATATATTTTTTATAAAAAAAAATTTATATAGATTTTTTATATAAAATATTTTATATATTTTAATAATAAAATTATTAAATTATTTTTTTTTAATAAATATAATTAAGATATTTATTATATATTTTATATTTTTTTTTAGAATTTTTATATTTTATATATAAAGTATTTTTTATTTTAATTTTAATTAATTATGAATGTGATATGGATTATTAAAACCTAATTTCATCATTATTTTTTTTTCAATTTTTTCCATTTTTTTTCTATTCTGTTGAGTATCATGTTTATAATTTATTAAATGTAATGCTGAATGAATAGACATATGAGCCCAATGTTCTAATACATTTTTTTTTAAAGTTCTAGCTTCTTTGTTAATATATGGAGCGCATAAAATTATATCTCCTATATAAAATAAAAAATTTTTTTTTATACTTAGATATATAGTTGACTTAAAAGATAAAACATTAGTAGGTATATTTTCATTTCTATATTTTTTATTAAGAAATTTTATTTCTTTTATATTTACTAACCTAATAGTAATTTCTATTTTTTTGTTTTTAAAAATTTCTTTTAACCATAATAAAAAATATTTTTTTTTTGGAAAAAAAATATTTTTTTTACATGCTTTTTGGATATATATTTTCATATAATTATTTTTTTTAATGCTTATTGTTTTATTTATAAACAATGAAAGTTTCTTTAATAATAAATATTTTTTTTATTTAATTATCCCTTTTAAATATGTATTATAGTTAATATCTATTACTTTTAATTTTACAAAAGTTCCAATACACTTAGGGTTTCCTTCAAAATTAATAATTCTATTATTTTCCGTTCTACCATATAATTCTTGGATATTATTTTTCGCAATTCCTTCTACTAATACTTCCTGAATAGTACCCAACATTCTTCTTCTCCATTGAAATGATTGTTGATTGATTTTTTTTTGCAAGATATAAAGTCGATTTTTTTTTTCTTCTATTGAAGTATTATCCGCTAATTTAGCAGCTCTAGTTCCTGGTCTTTTAGAATAAATAAAACTATAACTGGTATCAAAGTTAATTTTTGAAATAAAATTTAGTGTTTTTTCAAAATCTTTTTGAGTTTCCCCCGGAAATCCAATAATAAAATCAGAACTAATACTTATTTTAGGTCGTATATATTTTAATTTATTTATTATATTTTCATATATTTCTACAGTATAACCTCTTTTCATTAATCGCAAAATTTTATTTGAGCCGCTTTGTACAGGTAAATGCAGAAAATTTGTTAATTGAGGTATATATTTATATGATTCAATAATATCATCACTAAAATCCATTGGATGACTTGTAATATATCTAATTCTATTAATTTCAGGAATTTCTGATATAGAATATAATAAATCTGAAAAATTATATTTTTTTTTATTAAATTTATTATTTATATAATATGAATTAACATTTTGTCCTAATAAGATTATTTCTTTCACACCTATTTCAGTAAGTTTCTTTATTTCTAATATAATCTCTTTATTATTTCTACTAATTTCTTTTCCTCTAGTATATGGAACAATACAAAAAGAGCAATATTTATTGCATCCTTCCATGATAGTAACAAATGAAGTAAATTTTTTTTTTGTTTGTTTTAAAGGTGAATAATCAAATTTTTTTAATGATTTTCCTTTTATATCAATAATCAAATTCTTATTAGAATAAGCTTGATGTATTAATTGAGGTAATTTATGTAAACTTTGAGTTCCAAAAATTACATTAATAAATTTTGCTCGTTTATAGATATTCTCACCTTCTTGAGTAGCTACACATCCACCTATAGCAATTATAATATTAGAATTTTTTTGTTTTAATTTTTTCCATCTTCCTAATTGATGAAATAATTTTTCTTGTGCTTTTTCTCTAATTGAACATGTATTTAGAATTAAAATATCAGATATTTCTGGTTGACTTACAAAAGTATATTTTTTTTCTTTACTTAATATATTTTTTATTATGGAAGAATCATGTTCATTCATTTGACACCCCCATGTTTTAATATATATTTTTTTTTTATCTTTTTTTTTATTCATAAGTAATATTTTTATTTTTTAAAATATATTTATTTAAAAAATATATTTTTAGTTTAAATGAAAATAAATAATTTTATTTTACAATACATATTGTATAAATAATATATATACAATATATATTTATTTTTTATCAATACATTAATTATATTGAAGTTTCTAACTCTAACATTTCTTCTATTTTTTGTCGTCTTCTAATTAATTTAAACTTATTTTTTCTATATAATATTTCAGGAATTAATGGTCTACTATTATAATTAGATGACATAGATGCACCATATGCTCCAGTATCATGTATTATGATATAATCTCCAGGATAGACTTTAGGAATTTTTCTATGAAAAATTAATCCTGTTTTTTTTAAAGTAAATACATCCCCTGATTCACATAAGGGTCCTGCAATAATACTTTTAATTATAGTATGGTTTTTTGTATTTTTTTTATTTCTATGTAATACTGAAATTTTATGGTAACTACCATATAAAATAGGTCGCATTAAATCATTAAATCCTGAATTTAAGATTACAAAAATATTTTTTCCCATTTTTTTTACTGAATATACTTTAGTAACTAAAATACCAGATTGTCCAACAAGAAAACGACCTGGTTCAATTTCTAATTTAACTGAACAGTTTAATGCAGAAGAAATTATTTTTTTAGTTTCATTCCATTTTTTAAAATAATTATTAATATTGATTTCTTTATCTTTAGATCTATAAGGTATATTCAGACCTCCTCCAGCAGATATAAATTTTATTTTTTTATTTATTTTAATTGCATATTTTTTCATAGAATTACAAATATGATATAAATTTTTTTCATTTATTCCTGATCCAATATGGATATGTAGACCAATTAGATTTAGATCATATTTTTTAATAACTGATAATGCTTCATCAGTATTCCAAATTCCATGTTTACTGTTTTCCCCCCCTGTATTTGTTTTAATATGATGTCCATCTCCAAATTTAGGATTAATTCTAATCCAAACTGGATGTTTTGGAGATTTTTTTCCAATTTTTTTTAACATATCAATTGATCCTGCATTAACAGGGATATTATTTTTTATAACTACTTTTAAAACTTTATTTTCTATAATATCAGATGTAAAAACAATATCATGATTTTTTGATTTAAACCCAGCAATAAAAGCTCTTTGTATTTCTCCTAATGAAACTGCATCAACTTTTATATTATAACTTTTCATTAATTTTAAAATATGTATATTTGAACAAGATTTTTGTGCAAAACGAATAATATCAAATTTTTTTAGTTTTTTTATTTGTTTTACAATAATATCTGCATCATATATCCACATTGGAGTTTTATATTTTTTTATTAAATAGAGTATTTTGCTTCTTTGTAATGTTTTTTTTTTTATTTTAGTTGTAAAACACATATTTTTTTTCATATTATTTTTTTTAATGAATTGTTTGAATATATTTTATTTTTTAAATAAAAATATTATGTTTAATATAGATAATTTAATTATATATTTATTTTATGATTTTTTTATATTTAATTCTTTTTTATATTTTTTTATAAAAAATAAATTATGTTTATCATTTATATAATATTTTTTTTTAAAATAGGAAAAAGTATAACATCTCTAATATTTTTCTGATTAGTCAGAATCATAATTAATCTATCAATTCCTATACCTAAACCAGAAGTAGGTGGTAATCCGTGTTCTAATGCTGTTATATATTCTTTATCATAATAAAAATTCTTTGATATATTTATATTTTCTTTTTGCAGTTCTTGTAGTTTAAATCTTTTTTTTTGTTCTTCTGGGTCATTTAATTCGGAAAAACCGTTAGCAATTTCATATCCTGATATAAAAAACTCAAATCTTTCCGCAAAGTTATCATTTTTTTTAGCTAATGGAGAAATTTCTATTGGATATTCAGTAATAAATGTAGGAGAAATAATTTTTTTTTCTGTAGTTTTTTCAAAAATTAAATGAATTAATTCTCCAAGGGAGTTACATAATTCTGTATTTAAATTAAGTTTTTTTGCTATTTTTTTTGTTTTTTGTATATTTTTTAAATCAGATATACAGATATTTTTGTTAAATTTTAATATTGATTCAATCATTGTCATTTTTCTAATAGGTTTTTCAAAATTTAATTCATTTTTATCATATTTAATAATTAAAGAATTAAATATCTTTTTTACTAAAAATTTACATAGCTTTTCTAAAAGAGTCATCATATCAGTATAATGACTGTAGGACATATAAATTTCCATCATAGTAAATTCAGGGTTATGTCGAGTTGATAGTCCTTCATTTCTAAAATTTCTATTTATTTCAAAAATTTTATCAAAACCACCAATAATTAATCTCTTTAAATATAATTCTGGTGCAACTCGTAAGTACATTTTTTCATTTAATGCATTATGATAAGTAATAAAAGGTTTTGCATTAGCTCCTCCTGGAATGGGATGCATCATTGGTGTTTCAACTTCTAGAAAATCTTTTTTTTTCATAAAAGAACGAATATTAGAAATAATATATGATCTTTTTTTAAATATTTTTGTTACATTAGGATTAGATAATAAATCCAAGTATCTTTTTCTATATTTTATTTCTTTATTTTGTAATCCAGAATATTTATCCGGTAAAGGTCTTAATGATTTAGTTAATAAATATATTTTCTTACAATGAATTGATAATTCTAATGTATTTGTTTTAAATAATATTCCTTTAACTCCAATTATATCTCCTAAGTCTAATTCAATAATATAATTTTTATAGTAATTATTTGGAAATAAATTACTTTTTATATATATTTGAATTTTATAATTATCATGTTGTATAACAAAAAAAGAAGCTTTGCCTAAAATTCTTTTTTTAATTATACGTCCAGCGATACTAATTTGGTAATTTATTTTTTTTAAGTCACTTTTAGTATAATTTTTATATGAAAAATATATTGCTTTGATTGTTTTTGTGTATTTAAATGTATTAGGAAAATTAAAACCTTTTTGACGTAATTGAATTAATTTATTTTTTCTTATAAAAATTTCTTTATTTGATAAAATTTTTTCTTCTTTTGATTTAATTTTTTTAAACATTTTTTATTTTTAAAATCCCATTTTTAAATTTGTTTCAATAAATTGATTTAAATCACCATTTAAAACATTATATATATCATTTCTTTCAATATTTGTTCGAAGATCTTTTATTCTAGAATCATCTAATATATATGAACGAATTTGGTTTCCCCATCTTATATCTAGTTTATTTTTATTAATATTTTCTTTTTCTATATTTTTTTTTTTAATTTCTAGATTATATAATTTTGCTTTTAATTGTTTTATTGCAGTATTTTTATTTTTATGTTGTGATCGATCATTTTGGCATTGTGTAACAATTCCTGTAGGAATATGAGTAATTCTTACAGCTGATTCAGTTCGATTTACATGCTGTCCACCAGCTCCTGATGCTCTATATACGTCGATTCTTAAATTTTCTGTTTTAATATTTATTTTAATATTTTTTTTTACTTCAGGGTATACAAATATTGAACTAAAGGAAGTATGTCTTTTATTTCCTGAATCAAAAGGACTTTTTCGGACTAATCTATGAATACCAGTTTCTGTACGAAACCACCCAAATGCGAAATTACCCTTAATTTTTAATGTAACAGATTTTATTCCTTTATTTTCTCCTATTGATTCTGTGATAATTTTTGTTTTAAAATTTTTACTAAATGAGTATTTTAAATACATTTTTAACAACATTTTTGTCCAGTCTTGTGATTCCACTCCTCCTGATCCTGATTGTATATCCATATAACAATTATTTTTATCATTTTTGTTTTTAAACATAGTATATATTTCTAATTTATTTATTTTTTTTTTTAATTTTAAATATTGTATATTTATTTCTTCTATAATATATAAATCTTTTTCTTTATTAAATATTTTTACCCAATATTCTATTTCTTTTAATATTTTAATTAATTTTTTAATTTTATATATTTTTTTAGATAAAATATTTTTTTTTTTATATAATTTTGATATTATTTCATAATTTTTATTTAATATTAATTTTTTTATTTTTTTATTAATATTTTTTATTTTTTTATTTATATAAAAATAGTCAAAGATTCCTCTTTAATAAATTAATTTTATTTTTTATTTTTTTTATCTTTTTTAATAAAGTAGTTTGATCAAACATTTTTTTCTCTTTTTGAAAATATTTTTTAAATATACTTTTTAAAAAATTATATTATAAATAATAAGTTATATAAGTTTCTATATAATATAGTTATTTTTTTTATAAACATCAATGATTTTTGTTATATTATATAATAATGTTATATTTATATTTTTTAAAATATCAGAAAAAAGGTTTTTTATGAAAAATTATATTTTTAGCAATAAAACTATTTATTTAAGTAAAGATTTACCTACAACGTATATGAATTTAAACGGATGGTCTATAATATGTGTAACTGGTTTAGATAAAAAAAAATATTTAAATAATCAATTTACTATTGATATAAATATGATTAATTATGATAACTATAAATTTGGAGCTCATTGCAATATTAATGGAAAAGTATGGACTTCTTTTTTAATATTTCAATATAAACATTTTTATATATATATTGTTAGATCATCAGTATGTAAAAAACATATACATGAATTAAAAAAATATTCTTTATTTTCTAAAGTTAATATTTTTGAAGAAAAAAAATTTTGTTTATTTGGATTATGCGGTTTAAATTCATCTAAATTATTAGAAAATTTTTTTTCTATAAAATTAAGTAAAAAAAAATCTATTTTGGTTATTCACAACATAATTATTTTAAAAATTAATAAACCAATTGAAAGATTTTTAATTATTGCATATAAAAAATATTTAGTTGATTTTTTAAAATTTATAAATTGTAAAGCGAAATATAGTAATGAAATGCAGTGGTTAGAATTAGATATTGAATCTTGTTTTCCTATTATGAATAAAGAAATAATGGGTCGTTTTATATTACAATCATTAGATTTAAAAAAATGGGGTGCTATTAATTTTAATAAGGGTTGTTATTATGGACAAGAAATATTATGTAAATATGAAAATAAAAAAATAAATAAATTTATTATTTGTTCTATAATAGGTAAAAGTAATAAAAATAATATTACATATATATTTGAACCTGTTGAGTACAAAGATGTTTTTGGAAATAGATATAATGCAGGTATGGTACTATCATGGGTACATATTCATAAAAAAAAAATATTATTACAAGTTCGCATGAAAATAAATTTTTTTAAAAGAGAAAATAATTTTTTTTTATTATCTCATCAAGATATTGATTTTAAAATATATAATATGTAATTTTTTTTAAAAAAATATTTTATTGATAAAAATAAATATTATTTTTTTTAATAAAAATTTTTAATATTTATACTTTCTATATTATAAAAAGAATCTTTTAATAAAAGAAAGATTCTCTTTATTAATTACAAAAAATATTATTTTTATATAAATAAAAATAAATATTTTTGTAAAGATATTATTTTTTTTTAGCTTTTTTTCTATCACTTTCTTTTAAATGTATTTTTCTAAATCTTATTGATTTTGGAGTGATTTCTACTAATTCATCATCATTTACAAAGTTAAGAGCATACTCTAATGTAATTTTTATGGGAGTAATTAAATTTATAGCTTCATCTGTTCCTGATGCTCTCATATTTGTTAATTTTTTTCCTGTTAAACAATTAACTGTTAGATCATTCGATCTATTATGTATCCCCACAATTTGTCCTTCATACACTTTTTCTCCGTGTTTAATAAACATTTTTCCTCTATTTTGAAGATTAGAAATTGAAAATGAAACAGCTGTTCCTGTATTCTTAGAAATAAGAACCCCATTTTTTCTTTGCCCAAATTGATATTTTTGTATAGGTCCATAATGACTAATAGAAGAAAAGAAAGTGCCTTCTCCGGAGGTTAGATTCATAAATTCAGATCTAAATCCAATTAATGATCTACTAGATAGTAAACATTCAATTTGTATTCTATCTTGCTCGCTGTTTGTAAGATTTTGTATATCCCCTCTTAATTCACCTAATTTTTTTATTAATTGTCCTTGATTTTTTTTATTAATATCTAATAATACAAGTTCGTAAGGTTCGGTTAAAATATTATTTTTCTTTTTTAAAATTACCTTAGGTCTTGAAACCTCTAATTCAAAATTTTCTCTACGTAATTGTTCTAATAAGATTGATAAATGTAATTCCCCTCTTCCAGAAACAGAAAAAACATTTGAATCTTGTGTTTCATTAACTTTTAAAGATATATTACGAACTGTTTCCTTTTTTAAGCGCTCAAGAATTTGTCTAGACGTTATATATTTACCTTCCTGACCACAAAACGGTGATTGATTTACACAAAATAACATATTTACTGTAGGATTATCTATTTTTAAATTAGGTAATGGATTTAAAGATTCTGGATTGCAAATAGTATCTGATATTTCAAGATTATTTAAACCAGTAATTGAAATTATATCTCCAGCAACTGCTTTTTTTATTTTTTTTTGTTTTAAACCATAAAATTTTAATATGTTATTGATTTTTCCTGTATAAATTTTTTTTTTATTTCTTAAAACTGAAACTATTTGATTAATCTTTAATTCTCCTTGTTTTATTTTTCCAATTCCAATCATTCCAAAATAATTATTAAAATCTAGTTGTGAAATTTGCATTTGAAGAAAATTTTTTTTTGTTATTTTTGGTTTTGGTGTGTATTCTACAATAGCATTTAATAATGGAATCATATTATTTTTCATTTTATTAGGACTATTTCCTGATTTTCCTAATAAAGCTGACGTATATATTATTGGAAAATCTAATTGTTCATCATTTGCTGATAGATTTACAAATAAATCAAATATTTGATTAATAACCCAATCAGGTCTAATGGTGGATCTATCCATTTTGTTAATTACAATGATTGGTTTAATATTATATAAAAATGATTTTTTTGTTACATATCTTGTTTGAGGCATAGGCCCTTCAAAAGCATCTACCACTAATAAAACAGAATCTACCATAGATAATATTCTCTCTACTTCTCCACCAAAATCTGCATGTCCAGGTGTATCAATAATATTTATGTGATATTTATTCCATTTTATAGATGTATGTTTAGATAAAATAGTAATTCCTCTTTCTTTTTCTAATTCATTTGAGTCCATAATTCTATCAATTTTTTCTTCATGTTTCTCAAATGTACCGGATTGTCTTAATAATTGATCGAGTAGAGTTGTTTTTCCATGATCAACATGTGCAATTATAGCAATATTTCTGATTTTTGTATTCATTTAAATGCCAATTTTTTTAAGAGTGAGATAGTATATAATTTTATAAGTTAATTTTTATATAAAATACTTTTTTTATTTAAATTTTTTATTTTTATATAAAAATTTATACATATTTTACATTTTTCTTCTATACATAAATAAATTTGTATTAATCTTAATTAACTTATTATTATTAAAGTTTGATTTTTCAAATAAATTCTATTTTATTAGTTATAATTTAATATATTTAGTGTATAATTATATTTTTATTTTACAATATTTTTTTATAAAGATGAATATTTTAAAAATTAATTATATTTGTTATAAAAAATTAATTTGATTAATTAAAAAGGAAAATATTTATTGAAATATATAAATTTTAATAAAACATTTTTTTTAAAAAGTATTATAAATTGTTGTGAATTAAAATATTTTTCAGGAATAGAGATAGCTTTTTTAGGTTATTCTAATTCTGGTAAATCTACGATAATTAATTGTTTATCTAATAATAAAAAACTTGCTAGAGTTAGTAGATCACCTGGGTGTACTAGTACTATAAATTTTTTTAATGTATTATTAGATTTTAGATTAGTAGATTTTCCGGGATATGGATATTCAAAAATAGATAATTTTACTCAAAAATTACTTGAAAAAAATATTTTTTTTTATTTACAAAATAGAAAATGTTTAAAAGCTATTGTTATTTTATCTGATATTCGATTTTCTATAAAATCATTAGACAAAATTATTTTAAGTATTTTAAAACATAGTTTATTACCGATTTTAATTATTTTAACAAAAAGCGATAAAGTATCTAAATATAATAAAATAAAAAAATTGTTACATTTAAGAAAGGAAATATCTAGTTTAAATATGAATATTACTGTATGTAGTTTTTCTAAATTTAATAAATCAGATATTTTTTTCATAAAAAATCAATTATCTACATGGTATTTTTTATATAAAAATAAATAATTTTATTTACTTATTCATTTCTTTCCAATTTTTACCAGTTTTTATAGAAACATATAATGGTATTTTTAATAATACATTATTTTCCATATAACTTTTTATTATATTAGTTAGTACATTTTTTTTATTTTCTTTAATTTCAAATATTAATTCATCATGAATTTGCATAATTATTTTTGCTTCATTTTTAAATTTTTTTTGAAATATAGAATTTAACTTAATCATAGATTTTTTTATTATATCTGAAGCGGTATTTTGTATAATTGTATTGATACAGGAACGTTTTGCTTTTTTTTTCAAAATATTATTATTTGAATTTATATTAGAGATATATAATTTTCTCTTGAATAGTGTTTTTATATATTCATTTATTTTTGCAATATGATATATTTTTTTTATATATTTTTTTATTTTTTTATATCTTGTAAAATAAATATTTATATATTCACTAGCTTTTTTTATAGAAATATTTAATTTTTGAGATAAACTAAAAGGACTAATTCCATATAATATAGAAAAAATAACAGTTTTTGCAATATTTCTTTGATAAGATTTAACTTTTTTATCGTTTATCATAAAAATACGAGCGGCTATTTTAATATATATATCATTTTTATATGACAAATCTTGTATTAATTTTTTATCCTGTGAATAATGAGCTATAATTCTTAATTCAATATGTGAGTAATCAGCTGCTAGTAAAATCCATTTTTTTTTTGCTATAAACGCAATTCTTATTTTTCTTCCTAATTTAGTTTTAATTGGAATATTTTGTAAATTTGGATTACTAGAAGATAATCTTCCTGTTAATGTGGATGTCTGATGATATGTTGTATGAATTCTATTTGTTTTTCTATTTATTGAATTAATTAAATTATTTAAGTATGTATTTTTTATTTTTTTAAGAAATCTATATTGTAAAATAATTTTTGGTAATTTATGATTTTTAGATAGTTCACAAAGAACTTTTTCATTAACTGAAATATTTCCTTTTTTTGTTTTTTTTATATATGAAAAATTATATTTTTTAAATAAAATATTTATTAATTGTTTTGGGGAATTAATATTAAATTTTTTTTCTGTTAAATGATATATTTTTTTTTTTAATTTTCTTATTGTATTAGTAATTTGTATTTTTTGTTTTTTTAATATTCTTTTTTTTACTAATACACCATTATTTTCTATAATAGAGAGAACATTTAATAAAGGCATATCAATTGATCGGAATATTTTTTTTATAGAATTTTTTTTAAAATATATTTTAGTTTTATAATATATTTTTAAAGATATTAGTGATTCTTGAATAATTTTATTTATTTTTTTTTCTTTTGTTACATTATTTTTTTTTGTTGAATATTTTTTAATAAGATATTTATAATAATTATTATTATAATTACTTAGTTTACAGCAATAATATATAATTGATGTATCAAAATACATTCCATTTAATGTTATATTATATTTTTTAAAAATATGAAAAATATTTTTTAAGTTTTTTCCTATTTTTTTATATTTTTTATCTTCTAATATTGGTTTTATATTTTTTAATATAAATTCTACAGTAATTTTTGTATTTTTTTTATTATTTTGATTAGAATCAAACCACCATGTTATATTTTTTTCTATGGTAATAGAAATAGAAAAAATATTTTTTTTTTTTTTATTGTAAAGATTCACCGCTATAGAAAATATTTTTTTTTTATTTATTTTTCTTATAAGTTTTATTAATAAAATATTATTTATAATTTCAATATATTTTTTTTTTTAATATCTTTTTTTTTGTGATATATATCAATTATTGGAAATATATTATTATACATTTGTTTAGTATATTCATTAAATTGATAATATTGAAATTTTTTTAATAAAAAAGGTATATTTGGTTTATTTTTTTTCAAAAGATCATTTATACTACAATTTAGTAATATATTTTTATTAATTTTAGTTAAATTCAACGATAAAAAAGCTAATTCTTTGTTTTTTTTTAAGCTATCTGTTATTTTTTTAATATTTTTTATAGGTAATAAGGAAATATTTTCTATATTTTTATAGATATTATCTATAGATGAAAAGTTTTTTAAAAGAATTGAAGCAGTTTTTTCCCCTATCCTAGGTATTCCGGGTATATTATCTGAAGAATCACCTACTAATCCTAAGAAATCTGCTATAGAATATGGTTTTATTCCATATTTTTTATATACTTCTTTTTTATTTAAAATATTTTCTATATTTTTTCCCGGAATAACTTTAATTCTTTTATTTATTAATTGTAACATATCTTTATCAGCACTATATATGAAAATATAATATTTTTTTTTTATAAATTTTTTAGATAAAGTACCTATAATATCATCAGCTTCTATATTATTCATACTAATTATAGGTATACCCAAGCTTTGGATAATTTCTTTTAAAGGATTAATTTGTTTTTTTAAACTTTCAGGCATAGAAGATCTATTTTTTTTATATTTTGAATATAATTGATGTCTAAGAGTTTTTGTTGGAGTATCAAAAATAACTATTATATTATTAGGACAGAATTTTTTTACTATTTTATTAAATATTTTTATATATCCATATAAAACACCTGTAAAATGTCCATAATGATTTTTAAGTTTTAAAAAAGAAAAATATGTTTGATATAAACAATAATTTCCATCTATTAATACAATAGTTTTTTTTTTCATAATAATTCCCGTTTAGTAATTTAATTATTAAATTTATTACACTTTTTAATAAAATAAATATTTTTATTATTTATAATTTTATATGTTTAAATATATATTATTTATATAGATATTCTCTTAATAATTCTATTACCCCTAGTATATAGGGGGTTTCTTTTTTTTTATATGATTTAGTTATTTATGTAATTTGAGTATATGTAGTTTTATTTTTTAAATTTAAATATATTTAATTTTTTTTTAAATGTTTTTTTTTGTTTTTTTAGTGATTCTTCTATTTTAATTAATCTATTATATTTAGCTGTTCTATCTGATCTACACATTGAACCAGTTTTTATTTGTCCTGCGGATGTCCCGACAGAAAGATCTGCTATACTTGTATCTTCTGTTTCTCCAGATCTATGTGATATTATAACAGAATAATTATTTTTTTTAGCTAAATAAATTGTTTCTAATGTTTCTGTTAGAGTTCCTATTTGATTAAATTTAATTAAAATAGCATTAGCAACTTTGTTTTTTATTCCTTTTCTCAATATTTTTTTATTTGTAACAAATAAATCATCTCCAACTAATTGAATTTTATTTCCTAAAATTTTTGTTTGGTATATAAAACCTTCCCAATCATCTTCATTTTGTCCGTCTTCTATAGATATAATTGGATATTTATTTGTTAGTTTTTCTAAGTAATGTGTAAATTCCTGTGAAGTAAATTCTTTATTTTCATTTTTTAGTCTATATTTTTTAGTATTTTTATCAAATAGTTCTGATGCAGCGCAATCTATTGCAAAAGTAATATCTTCTCCTAATCTATAATTAGTTTTTTCTACAGCTAAACTAATTATGGATAATGCTTCTTCATTAGATTTTAAATTAGGTGCATATCCTCCTTCATCTCCAACACAGGTTGAATATCCTTTTTCTTTAAGAATCATACCTAATGTATGAAAAATTTCTGAACCCATTTGAATGGCTTGTCTTATATTTCTTGCTCCTATAGGTTGGATCATAAATTCTTGAATGTCAATATTATTATTAGCGTGCATTCCTCCATTGATAATATTAATCATTGGAAGAGGAATGGAGAATTTATTATTTGTATTATTAATTTGAGATATATAAGAATAAAATGGTATTTTTTTTTCAGATGCAGTTGCTTTTGCTAAAGATAGTGATACAGATAAAATTGCATTAGCGCCAAATTTTGATTTATTATTTGTACCGTCTAACTCAATCATTAAATAATCGATTTCTTTTTGATTTTCTGATTGTTTATTTATTAATTCTTTATTTATATCTGTATTAACATAGTTTATTGCTTTTTGCACTCCTTTTCCCAGAAATCGATTTTTATCAAAATCTCTTAATTCTAAAGCTTCTTTAGACCCCGTTGATGCTCCAGAAGGAGCTGCTGAACAACCGAAATGACCACTTTCTAAATGAACTTCTGTTTCAATAGTAGGAAATCCACGTGAATCTAATATTTCTCTAGCAAATATTTTTTTTATTTTTGACATTTTTAACTTATCCTTTTTATTTAACAATATTTTATATATTAAAATAGTTTTTTATTTTTATTGAATTAAATATTTTAATAAAGTATTTTTTATATAAAAATATAATAACTATTTTTAATAAATATTAATAATAAAATTTATTACTTTTATTTATATAAATTTAACTTTTTTATGTATTATGAATATATAGTAATCACTATACTATTTAAATAGTAAAATATATTTGTATTTTGAAAAAAATATTATTTTTTTAAAGATAAATAATTTTATTAAATAAAACTTCTATGTCTATTTTTTAATGATACGATTCTATTAAATGATATAATTTTTTTTTTATTTTTCTTTGTTGTTTTTAAAAAATACCCAATTCTTTCAAATTGGTAAGCTTGATTAACTTTTTCATGATAGACAATATATTCTATATATCCCTTTTTAAGAATATATGAGTTAGGATTATATGATTGCATAAAATCATCTTGCTTTTCAGGATTTTTAGAAATAAATAAAATATCAAATAATTGAAATTGTGCTGGAATAGAATTTTTTATAGATATCCAGTGAATTATTCCTATATTTTTTTTTGTTTTTTTAGGATAATATTTACATAAAATACAATTTATTTCATAATTTGTATCTCTTAAAATTTTCTTTGCTTTTATTATATAGGCGTATTTTAATCGAACTTTTTTTCCTAATACTAGCCCTCTATAATTTTCTTTCTCTTTTTCAGAAAAATCTTCTTGTTCAATGTATATCTCTTTAGTGAATAAAATCTTTCTAGTACCCATTTCTTTTACTTGTGGATGATTAAAAACATTAAAATATTCTATATGACTTTCAGGTAGATTAGTAATTATAATTTTAATAGGATTAATTACAGCCATTCTTCTAGGAGAAGACATATTGAGATCTTTTCTTATACACGCTTCTAGTAAAGATAATTCTACTATATTTTGTTGTTTTGTAATTCCTATTTTTTGACAAAACATTTGAATAGAGTTTTTTGTATATCCTTTATTTCTTAATCCAGAGATTGTATGTAATCTTGGATCTTCCCACCCATTGACAAGTTTAGAATTTATTAATTTTTTTAATTTTCTTTTAGACAAAATCGTATGTTCTAAATTTAATTTAGAGAATTCGTATTGTTTAGGAGGTTTTTTTATAAAATGCAATTTTTTTAATATCCATTTATATAATTGTCGGTTATCTTGAAATTCAAGTGTACATAAAGAGTGTGTAATTCCTTCTAAAGCATCAGCAATACAATGAGCAAAATCATACATGGGATATATACACCATTTATTTTTTGTTTGATGGTGTTCGGAGAATATTATCCTATATAAAACAGGATCACGTAAAATAATATATGGAGATTTCATATTAATTTTTGCTCTTAAGCACATAGAACCTTCAGGAAACATACCGAGCTTCATATTTTCAAATAAAATTAAATTTTCTTTAATTGTTCGATTTCTGAATGGACTATCTTTTCCTATTTTTTTTAATGTACCTCTATATTTTTTTATTTCATCTTTATTTAGTTCTTCTACATATGCTAAATTATTTTCAATTAATTGAACTGCATATTTATATAATTTATTAAAATAATTTGAAGTAAATTTAGGTTTTTTATACCATTTAAAACCTAACCATTGTATATCTTTTTTTATTGAATCAATATATTTAATTTTTTCTTTTTTTGGATTAGTATCATCAAATCTAAGATTACAGATACCATTATATTGGTTTGCAATATTAAAATTTAAACAGATAGATTTCGCATGTCCAATATGTAGGTAACCGTTAGGTTCTGGTGGAAAGCGTGTTTTTATTTTATCATGAGGATTTTTTAATATTGATTTTTTTATTATTTTATTAATGAAATTATTATTCATATTATAACCATTTTAAATTTTTTTGATATAGTTTATACTATAAGATATAATTATATTTACTAAATAAGGAAATTTTATTACTTTTATAAAGTATATAGAAATAATAAAAATTTTTCTTACTAAATTATATTTTAATATAAAAATTTTAAATTATTTTTATTAAAATAAAAAAAATATTTTATTTGAAAATTTTGATTGTAAAAATGATTTTATTTGTGTAAAATTATCATTTAAATATTATTTTTAATAAAAATACGGCTATGTAGCTCAGATGGTTAGAGCGCAGCACTCATAACGCTGAGGTCACGAGTTCGATTCTCGTTATAGCCATTAAATTATATAATTTTAAGTTTAAGTAGGCGGGAGTGGCGAAAATGGTAGACGCACCAGATTTAGGTTCTGGCACTGAAAAGTTTGCGAGTTCAAATCTCGCCTTCCGTATAATGATTTTATATTTTTAAATAATATTTTTATGAAAATATTATTTTTTGGGGTATAGCCAAGAGGTTACGGCACCGGTTTTTGATACCGGCATCCCTGGTTCGAATCCAGGTACCCCAGATAATATTTTTTTATATGTTTATTTTAATTATTTTTTTATTATTTCTTTATTTGTAGAAATAATTTTATTTTATATTATTAACAATATTGTTTTTAATGTATTTTGGAGAATATATGTTTAATACGTTAAAAAAATCTGTAGCAAAGTTTGTTTTAAAGTATGTTCCTAAAAATTCTATTATTGGAATTGGATCTGGTTCAACAATAAATTACTTTATTAAAGAATTATCAAATATTTCATCTTCTATTCGCGGTGTAGTGCCCGGCTCATTAGTTTCAGAAAAAAAGATAAGAAAATGTAATATACCTATAATAGATTTAAATTCTTTAGAAAATTTAGATATTTATATTGATAGCGCTGATAAAGTAAATACATCTATGGAGATGATAAAGGGTCGTGGAGGAGCATTAACTCGTGAAAAAATTATATCTTCTGTTGCAAAAAAATTTATATGTATAATAGACAAATCAAAATATATAAAACACTTTGATTGTTGTGTTATTCCTGTTGAAGTTATTCCTATGGCTTTAAGAAAAGTTTCTGAAGAAATTATTAAATTAGGAGGGATGCCTAAATATAGAGAAAATTTTATTACAGATAATGGAAATTGTATTATTGATATACATAATTTATATATAAAAAATTCTATTAATTTGGAAAAAACTATTAATAATATATCAGGTGTAGTTTCAGTAGGTTTATTTTGTATGAGAAAAGCTGATTTATTATTAGTTAGTTATGCAGATAAAATAAAAGAAATATATTGATAATAAAAATATAAAAATATATTTTTAAAAATTTTATAATATAATATAATTATTAATATTTTTTTTAATTTATTTTTATAGAGAAACCATTTATGTCATTAAAATCTATTGATATAGAAGTTTGCGGACGATTTATACGAGTTAATTGCCCTAATGGTAATTCTTCTGATCTATATTATATAGCAGATATTTTAAGTAAACGATTAGAAGATTTAAGAGAAAAAACAGGTGTTTCAAATATAGAACAACTGATTTTTATTACTGCTTTAAATATTTGTTATGAATTAGAATTAGAGAAAGAAAAATCGGTTCACTGTGTAAAACATTTAAAGTCTAGAATGTTGGCATTAAATAAAATGATGGATACAGCTTTAATGAAAGAATAATATTTTTAATATTATTTTTTCTGAATTTTTAAAATAAATTAATTTTTTTATTATATGTCCCCAAAATATATTTGTAATGCAGTTATTGCAACAATACTTGCTGTTTCTGTTCTTAAAATTCTAGGTCCTAAAGAAATATTTAAAAAATTTTTTTTTTGCGCATATTTTCTTTCTTGTTCACTAAATCCTTTTTCTGATCCTATTAATATATAAATATCTTTGTATTTATATGGAATATCATTAATTTTATTAACAGAATTTAAAGAAAAAATAATTTTAGTAGATCTACAAGGTATTAAATTACACCAATCAGATATTGAATGTGGTTTTTTTAAAATAGGTATTATATTTCTTTTTGATTGAGAGCATGCAGAAATTATTACTTTATTCCAATGATAGTTTTTTTTTGAAATAATATTTTTTATTTTTTTATTATAATTTTTTTGTTTAGGTATAATAGGAGTAATTGTTTTTACACCTAATTCTACTGATTTTTCAATAGTAATATTCATTTTTTTAGAAAGAATTTGACCTAAATGAATATTTATTGGTGACTCTCTATCATCTTTTTTTTTTTTTATTACTTCAACAAAAATTTTATTTTTTTTTATGTTTATTATTTTAGAGATAAAAATATAATTTGTATTATTAAATATGTGAATAATATTTTTTATTTTTAGTCTTATTACATTTAAACAATAATGTGTAGTATTTTTTTTTAACTCTATTATGGAATTAAGATTTATAGTTTGATTAAAATAGATTCTAGGAATATACAAAATATTACATCCTATTTTATTTAAAAAAATTTTATTTATATATAAAATATATGATTTATAAAATATTTATATTATAAAAATAATATTATTTTTGCATCCGGGAGGATTTGAACCTCCAACCTCTCGGTTCGTAGCCGAGTGCTCTATCCAACTAAGCTACGGATGCATAAATAATATTATTATTTTGGTGAGAGAGGGATTTGAACCCTCGATGCATTTTAATGCATACTCCTTTAGCAGGGGAGCGCCTTAAACCACTCGGCCATCTCACCAATATTTATAACAAATAATAATGATTATATTACTTTTTTTTATAAAATAAGTCAAATGAAATTTTATTTTTATATTTAATTTTAAATAAATATTAGATAATATATTATTAATTTAATTTTTAATAATTTTTAAAAAATATGTTTTTTTTAGTAAATATTTTTAATGAATTTATTTTACTGTATTTTGAATGTTAACAAAATACAGTATAGTATTATTTTCTATATTTTATGTAATATTTTTTTTTCTAGCTGAATTCTTTTATATATTTCTTCTCTATGTACTGGTATTTCTTTAGGGGCATTAATACCAACGCGAATTTGATTTCCTTTTATTCCTAAAATTGTTATCATTATTTCATCGCCGATTATTAATGTTTCGCCAATTCGACGAGTTAAAATAAGCATTCCTTTTTTCCTTTTAAAAAAATAAGATTTACATTTATGATTTTTTAAAAAATTTATATTATTTAAATTATATATTTATATAAATTATTTATAAATTTTATTTGAAATTATTAATAAATTTTATTTTTTAATTCATTATTTTTTTTATATATTCTATAACTTTTATTTTTATTTTTTTTATTTTTTTAGAATTTATTTTTTTATTTATCAACTTTCCCTCTACAATATTTTTTTTTCCTCCTCCTTGACCTGGTATTATAGAAAATAAAATATTTTTTATTTTTAAAGCATTGATATTTTTTATTATATTTTGTGTTATATTAATTAAAAATGTTGTTATAAAATTATTTTCATTAATTAATATAATAATTGCTTTTTTTAATTTTTCCTTAATAATATCAGATATTTTTCTAATAATTCTATGTTCTTTATAAGATATAATTTTTATAATAAAAAATATTTTATTAATAAAATATGCTTTTGATATTAAGTTTTTAGAAATCTGTAAAATGTTTTGGTTTATTAGTTTTTGATTTTCTTTTTTTATATCATTGATATTATTAATAATTTTTTTTATTGATTGGTAAATGTTATTTTTGTTATTTATAAATAGATTTTTTATTTTTTTTTCTTTTTTTATTTTTTTATGAAAATATTTAATTACTTTTATTCCTGTTATTGCTTTGATACGTTTTATTTGGTTTCCTATTTTTTTACATGAAATAATTTTAAAAAATCCAATCTGACCTGTATTTTGATGATGTGTTCCACTACATAATTCACTAGAAAAGTTTTCAATATCAATTATACGTACTATTTTTTTATATTTTTTTGACTGTAAATATATAACTTTATTTTTTTTTGCTTTTTTAAATGAAGTAATAATAGCATTTATTGGTATATTTTTTTGAATTTTTTTATTTACTATAATTTCTAATTGATTAATATTTTTTTCTGTAATATCTTCGTTATATTGAAAATCAAATCTTAGATATTTATTATTAATAAGAGATCCTTTTTGATTTACTTTTAATTTAAATATTTTATTTAATGCAGAATGTAATAAATGTGTAGCGGAATGATTGGATTGTATTATTTTTCTTTTTTTAATATTAATTTTAGCATATACAATATCATTTATATTTATAAATCCGTTTTTCATGAATCCTATATGGGCTATAAAATTACCATTTTTTTTCGTATTTTCTACTATAAATATTCCATTTTTGCTAATAATTTCACCAGAATCTCCTATTTGTCCACTAGATTCACCATAAAATGGTGTTACTTCTAATACTAAAATTCCTATACATTTATTTTTTAAACAGGATGTAATATTATTATTATAAATAATTTGTGTTACTTTAGTTGTCTTTATACGTTCATTATAACCATCAAAAATAGATTTTTTTGTAATTAACATTAAATATGAATTTTTTTTTATTTTTTTATTTTTATTTTTCTTTTGTTTTCTTTTGTTTAAATAAATAATTTTATTTAGTTTATCTATATTAATTATTATTTTTTTTTCTTTACAAATATCTTGTGTTATTTCAATAGGTAGTCCAAAAGTATCATATAAATAAAATATTTTTTTTTCACATAGTATATTATTTTTTTGTTTTTTAATTTCTTTTTTTAACTTATTCATTCCATTCTTTAGTATAAAATGAAATTGTTTTTCTTCGGTAAATAAAATATTTCTTATTATATTAATTTTATTATAAATATTAAAATCAGAATTAATATTTTTAAAGCTATGTATAATGAATTTAGATAATTTATAAAAAAATGGTTTTTTTAAACCTATAAAATATCCATGACTTAACGCACGTCTAATAATTCTTCTTAACACATAATTTCTTCCTTCATTACCTGGAATAATATTTTCAGAGATTAAACAAGTGGATGTTCGGATATGATCTGCAATAATTCTTAAAGAAACATTATTTTTTTTCTTATTTTTTATTTTTTTTTTTATAGACTGAATTAGTTTAGTAAAATTATCTGTTTTATAACTTGAAGATACATTTTGTAAAATTGAAGAAATTCGCTCTAAACCCATTCCTGTATCTACTGATGGAATTGGCAATTTAATCATTTTGTTTGGTTTAATCTGATTAAATTGCATAAATACTAAGTTCCAAATTTCTAAGCAATTTTTTTTTAGATCATTACTGTTTTTTATATTTTCAATATTAGTATTTTTTTTTCTTTGATCATAAAAAATTTCAGTACATGGTCCACACGGACCTGAATCTCCCATTTTCCAGAAATTATCAGAATTATATTTTATGTTATTTTTATCATTTATTGCAATTAAATGATCAGATGGTAATTTAATAATATTCAGCCAAATATCTTTTGTTTCGTAGTCTTGATAATAATATGTAATCCATATTTTTTTTTTTGATAGTTGTAACCATTTTTTATGTGTTAAAAATTCCCAAGCATATATAATAGCTTTTTCTTTAAAATATTCTCCAAAACTAAAGTTTCCTAACATTTCAAATAGTGTGTGATGATAAGGTTTATAACCAACTTTTTTAAAATCATCATGTTTTCCTCCTGTTCGAATACAATATTGAGAACTAGCAAAAGATGATGAATTTATTTTTTTATATCCTAGGTAAATATCCTTAAATTGATTCATTCCAGCATTTGTAAATAATAAACTATCATCATTTTTAGGAATCAACGAACTGCTTTGAACAATAGTATGTTTTTTTTCTTTAAAAAATTGTAAAAATAAAGAACGAATTTTTTCTGTTTTCATAAAAGTAATATCCATTAATATTATTGGAATAAGATAAAAAAAATTATTATATAAATATATAAAATATATATTTAAAAAAAAATATTTTTTTTATTTTATATATAAAAATTTTATATATAAATATATTGTTTTTTTTATTTTGATTAATTAAAATGATATTTTTTATATGTAAAATTTTTTATATCTGTTAAAATATTTAAAATATAGATAAAATTATTTAATATATAATTTATATTATATATGTGAATTTTTTTAAAAAAATATAATTTTAATGAGTATTTATGAATAATAAAGCAAAATTCAATTTTATAGTTCCTAATCTAAAATTACAGTCCTATAGATTAGATAAAATATTAGTAAAATTAACTTCTTCAGTTTCTCGTTCTTGTATAAAAAAATGGATTTTATCAGGATATGTTACAGTAAATAATAATATTACTACTATTCCAAAAAAAAAATTTTTTTTAAAGACAAAATTTCTATTAATATAAAAAAAGAATTTAATTTTATTAAAATAAAAAAAGAAAATATATTTTTAAATATTATTTTTGAAGATTCTGAATTATTAATTATTAATAAACCATTTAATTTTGTTATACATTTAGGTTATGGAAATACTTCAGGCACATTATTTAATGCTTTAATTTATCATTATAAAAATAATTTAACTTTACCCAGGGCTGGTATTGTACATCGATTAGATCGAAATACTTCTGGTTTATTAGTTGTAGCAAAAACAATATTTTCATATAATTATCTAATTTCTTTATTTAAAAAAAGAGAAGTGATAAAAGAATATGATGCTATTGTTATTGGTAGAATTGAACAAGATGGTTTTATTAACTATCCTATTAAAAGAAATATTTATCGTAGAACTATAATGACAGTAGGTATTGGCGGAAAATCAGCTTTAACTTATTATAAAGTTATGACAATTTTTAG
Source organism: Buchnera aphidicola (Cinara curvipes) (assembly GCF_900698915.1). Classification (NCBI taxonomy): domain Bacteria; kingdom Pseudomonadati; phylum Pseudomonadota; class Gammaproteobacteria; order Enterobacterales; family Erwiniaceae; genus Buchnera; species Buchnera aphidicola. Next base: position 301,469 of record NZ_LR217710.1, on the reverse strand, counting down.
AAATTATACATATATTCGTATACAATTAAAAACAGGTAGAATGCATCAAATTAGAGTACATTTATCTTCTATTTTACATCCCATATTTGGTGATAAAATATATAATAAAGGTGTAAAGTTAAATTTTTTTGGTATTTCTAAAAAAATGTATAAATTTTTTTTGAAATTTTCTAGACCTGCATTGCATTCTAGAATGTTAGGTTTTGTTCATCCTATTATTAATAAAAAAAAAATTTGGCTAGTTACTCCTCCAATAGATATGATACAATTAATTAATTTTTTATATTTAGAAGATATGAAATAGTTTTTATAAAATATTATTTTTATGCAATTTTATTGCATAAAATATATTTTTTATATACGATATAATTAATAATCATTAAATTAATTTTTTTATTAAAAATATTAAAATTCTATATATTTTTATATTAAGAATTTATAATATAAAATCAATTAAGTAAATATATGTTAAATAATAGAAAAAATTCTAGTAAGTTTATAGTATCTAATACTGTTAATAAAAAAGTTTTTTATACTCCTTTGATTCATTATATTAAAATTGCTTTAAAAAATTACTTTTTAATAGTAATTGAAAAAAAAGAAAATAATTTATATCCAATGTTTTTATCTGAAATTGAAAAACCTCTATTTGACATAGTAATGCAATATACTAGAGGTAATCAAACAAAAGCAGCTTTAATTTTAGGTATTAATAGAGGAACATTAAGAAAAAAATTAAACATTTATTATCAAAATAATAAACGATTTAATAAGTAGTATTTTTTTTTTCTAATAAAATATTTACAGCTGTATGAAGAGCCCAAATATATCCATCAGAACCAAATCCAGATATAATACCATTTGATATATCAGATATCCAAGAGTGTGAACGAAAATTTTCTCTAGAAAATATATTAGAGATATGAATTTCGAAAAATGGAATTTGTATAGCTAAAAGAGCATCTCTTATTGAGATACTAGTATGAGCAAATGCACCTGGATTAATTAAAATAAATTTTATTTTTATACTTTTACATTCATGTATTTTTTCTACTATTTTATGTTCTGCATTAGATTGAAAATTATATAATTTGACATTTAATTTATTTGCTATTTTTTTTGTTTTATTAATTATATCGGATAATGTTTTTTTTCCATATATTTTTGTTTCTCTAGTACCTAACAAATTTAAATTAGGTCCATTAATTATCATTATTTTAAATTTATTTTTCATAAATATTTCCTATTTTTATATATAAATTAATTAAAAATAACATTTATTATACATTTTATATATTAACATTTTATAAAATAATTATATAGTTTTTATAATAATTATTTAATTAAAATTAATTTTATAGTAAATACATACCATGTTTAAAGACATTTTTTAAAAAATTTTATTTGTAATTTTTTTTATTATAAAATAAATATTTTTTATATTAAATAATATATTTAAATTTATGGTT